>CAZZWT010000006.1:0-11186 GCA_964657775.1 uncultured Candidatus Methylacidiphilales bacterium
GCTTCCCATTACGCCGGATCGATCGCTTCCTGTCGCTCCGCCGAGCCTCCGCGACCCGGGCAGCAAGTAGCCCGGGCCACCCCGTAAAGTTACCGTCTCGAGAACCGCCATGGCCGAAAGCATCCTCTCCCCAGCGGTCCCCTCGGCTGTTGCCCCTTCAGCCCCGGTCGACCTTCGCCCGCTGACGACGAGCGAGCTGATTGATCGCGGTTTCTCCCTCTATCGCGCCCACTTCGCGGGGTTCCTCCTGCTCGCGCTGCTCTGCCAGAGCGCGCCGCTCCTTAGCCAGATCGCGACGACCGCGCTTCAGTTGAACCCCACGCAGACGGAGCTGGAACAATCGCCCGTCTTGGTTCTGACCAAGGTGCTCCCGCTGATCGGCCTCGCCACCCTCGCCCAAGTCTTCGTGTTTTGCTTCGAGGTGGTCATTTGCTTCTTCATCGCCGACGCCTACCTGGGTCGTACTCCGTCCGTGAAAGAAAGCATGCGCCGTCTTTTCACAATGGTCAGCTCCTCGCTCTGGACCTGCTTTCTCAGTTGGGGCCTCATCTGCCTTGCGTCGCTGTTGCCGGTCTTCACCCTCGCGACCGTTTATGCCTACGCCTACTTTTTTCCGCCGGTCGGGCTCCTGCAGGTCGCGGGCCTGCTCGTCATTGGCTTTGCCCTCATCATTCTCTCCCTGGCGCCCGTCCTCATTGTCCTCATGCGCCTGATGGTCACTGTCCCCGCGCTCGCGTTGGAAAACTTGTCGGGTTGGAAATCGATCCGCCGCTCGTCCGCGCTCGTCCGCTTCGATCCCGGCCTTGGGGTCATGTACTGGGGCGAAATGCGCTTGAGCTTCCTCCTCTTACCGCTTCTCATCATCGAACTGATGATTTTCTTTTTCAGCTCCATGCCGCTTTGGCTGCACGAAATCGACGAGATCGTGCGGCACGGCACAACGAGCGCCATGGTGCCACCGCCCGATTCCGTGTTGATCATCAGCCAGATTATGACCTTCCTGGCTGGATCGCTCATTCTGCCGCTTTATTCAATCGCCACCACGCTCTTCTACTACGACATCCGCATCCGGCGCGAGGGCTTCGACCTCGAGTTCATGGCGGAGCAATTGCGGGGCCGGCGATGATCTCCTTTGCGCGGTGGCTTGTCTTGGCCGCGATCCTCGTCCTGCCCCTGCGTGCCGATGCCGCGCCTGCGCCCGTCGTCGATCCGGCCAAAATCAGTGCGCATTATCACGACGTGCTGACGCGCGGCCAGTATCAGGAAATCGCGGAGCCGCCCGTCAACACGCGCATCGAGGATTGGCTCTCCCAATGGTTCAGGAGTCTCGGCGCGCGCTTCGGCGAGTTCCGCTATTCCAGCCGCATGCCCGCGTTCGAGTCGTTGCTGATGACGCTGCTCGTCGCCTTCGCCGTCGGCATTCTACTCTACATCATGGTCCGCCTCACGCGCCGGCGCGGGCGGATGAAACTCGATCTCGACGACGAGGTCCTCGATCCGAAATCCCTGCGTCCACCGGAGGATTACGACCGCGAGATCGTTGCGGCCGTTCGCGCCGCGGATTGGCATACCGCCTACCTCGCCGCCTGGCGGCAATTTCTTTCGCGGCTGGAGCAGCGCCACTTGGTCGATCACGACCGCACCCGCACCAATCGCGAATACCTTGCGCAACTGCGCGGTAAGTCGCTCCCTCCTGCCGCACCCGAGCTGCTCGGTGGTTTGGTCGATGCCTACGACCGCTTCATCTACGGCCGCACCTCGATCGCCGAAGCCGACTGGGCGAATTTCCGTGAACGGCTGGACGAGACCGCGCTGCTCCTGCACTTGGACGTGAAAATCAAACCCGCGAGCGGGGTCGCGCCGTGAGGAGCAGCCGCAACGTCGTCTACGTCCGCGTGTTGCTGGTGGTGCTGGCCCTCGTGGTGCTGCTCGCCTTCATCGGTCACTCGCCGCAGCAGCGCGCGCCGCAGAACACCTGGCTGCCGTCCAGTTACAACCCGGTCGGCGCCGGCAACATGGCTTTTTTTGAGACGCTGCAAGACTTGAACTGGCCGGTCGATCGCTGGCGCGAACCGCTCAGCCGGCTCCTGACTTACGGCTCCGGCAACACGCTCATCGTCACGCGCTCGCGCGAGGGCAATCCGCCCGTCGTTTTTTCCGGGCAGGAGATCGACCTGCTCGACGAATGGGTGCGGCAGGGCAATACCCTGGTGCTGCTCGGCGCGCTGAACGATTGGGACGACACGCGCGCTTGTTTGGCACAACTCGGCTTCGGCGTGCTGGAAAAGAGCGTCTCCGTCACCACCTTCCTGCAACCGTTTCAGCGCGAAACGGGCCAGACGGTGGAAGTTGCGCCGCCGGCGGGATCGGCTGCCACTGCGCCCGTCCTCATCCCGCGCTCGGAGCCGCTGCCCGTCTCGCTGCCGGCGAACACCAAGGTGCTTTGGCAGGCTAACAACGAGCCCTACCTCGTCGATGTGGCGCACGGCAGCGGGCACGTCATTGTCGGCTCGTCGGACCGGCTGCTGAGCAACGCGTTTCTCGCCAAGGGCGATAATCTCGCCGTGATGCTCGCCGTGCTGACGCCAGGCGGCAAGATGCCACGTCATCTTTTCTTTGAGGAAAGCCACCACGGCTTCACCGCCGTCTACGCGCTGGCGCGGCTGCTTGATCATCCGGGCCTGAGGTTCGCGGGGATGTTGGCGCTGCTCGGCGCGTTGGCGTTTTTGAGCACCTCGCTGGTGCGCTTCGGTCCGATCATTCCGCTGCAGAGCGAATCAGGCCGCTCGACCCTCGAGTTTGTCGATTCGATCGCCGATCTCTACCTGCGCGGCGACCGGCAGAACGACACAATCAAGTACCTCTTCGTCGAGACGCACCAGCGCGTCCTGCACCGGCTGAACCTGCCGACCAGCGCGCCGCACGAGCTCATCGCCTCGCGGCTGGCGCAGGCGCATCCCCACCTGCCCAAATGGAAAAAACTGGCGCAGCGATTCGATTCCCGTGACTATGTGGAAGGCCTGCCGCCTTCGGGCTGGCTCCGGGTGGCCCGGGAACTGATCGAAATTAAATCCGCCATGGCATGAACTCGACCCTATCTTTACGCGCCGCTGAAATTCGGCAGGAAATCAAAAAAGTCATCGTTGGTCAGGAGTCGCTGATCGAGAAGACACTCATCGCGCTGCTCGCCGGCGGGCACGTCATCCTGGAGGGTGTGCCCGGCCTGGCCAAGACGCTTTTCGCCCGCGCGTTGGCGGCAAGTCTGGATGTCAGCTTCAAGCGCATCCAATTCACGCCTGACCTGATGCCGTCCGACCTGATTGGCACGAACGTTTTTCAGCCCGACACGCACACGTTCAAGTTCCTGCCCGGGCCGATTTTCGCGGACATCCTGCTGGCCGACGAAATCAATCGCACGCCGCCGAAGACGCAATCCGCGCTGCTCGAGGCGATGGAAGAGCACCAGGCCACCGTCGATGGCGTGACGCGCCCGATGCCAGAGCACTTCTTCGTCATCGCGACCCAGAACCCGATTGAGTACGAGGGCACATTCCCCCTGCCCGAGGCGCAGACCGATCGCTTTCTTTTCAAGATCAAGGTCGATTATCCCACACCGGCCGATGAGTTGACCCTGCTGAAGAGCAAACCGTTTTCCGGCAAGGTGGAGGAGCTCATCAAGCCGGTGGCGACGGCGGAGGATTTCGCCACGATCCGCCGCGAGATCGAGGCGGTGACGATCGACCAGACGATTTACGATTACACGCTGAACCTGCTGACCGCCTCGCGGCAAAGTCCGCAGGTTGCGCTCGGCGCCAGTCCCCGCGCGGGCCGGGCGTGGATCCGGGCGGCGCGCGTGCTGGCCTCGCTGCGCGAACGCGCGTTCGTGACGCCGGATGATATCAAGGAACTCGCCTACCCCGTGCTGCGTCATCGCCTCGTGCGCAAGGCCGAGACGGAGATCGAGGGCACCACGGTCGAGCAGGTGATCGATCAATTGCTCGCCTCGGTGGAAGTGCCGAGGTAGGGAATAAAAAGGTAGCCGGCGCAGGCCCTGCGCCGGAGTCGTTGCGCGAGCACGCGCGACGGCCTGTGTTCGTGCATTAAAATGTCGGCGTTGCTTGAAAATCGAATGTCCAGGCGTCCCGCAGACGGGACGCTCCGGCGCAAGGGCCTGCGCCGACTACCTTTTTCAACCACGACTTTGAGCTTACTTCTCCACCACCGGCGCGCCGACGAGGTTGATCACGTGATCCGCCGGGATGTTGTAACGCGCCATGATTTCCTGGTTCGCGTGGTCGATCTCCGAGGCGTCAAGGACCACGTTCTGCACCGATTGGCCCGGCTCGAACTTGAAGACGTCGAAGCCGTCGATGGGTGACTTGAGCGCGGTCAGGATATCGGAGAGCTGCTTGATCTTGAGCCCGTTCACCTCGTCGACAACAAGATTGCGCAGACCCTCGTAGCCGATGTTCGCCGGGTACGGCAACACCTGCGTGAGCACGACGCGCTGCGGCCGCTCCGGCGCGACCTTGCCGTTCTCATAATAGCTAAGCCGGAAGGGCGCCTGCTGACGCCAGCCCGGGCCCCAACTGCGCAGGTAGGCCTGGCTCAGCGGCACGAAAACAAATCCGCCCGCAAGAACGTACTCCGGATCCTGGTCGAACTTTTGCGAGGGCACCAACTCATCGGCGTAGGAGGCCTTGGGCAATTTGTAGACGAGGTCCATTTCCTTCCCGTCGCGCCAAACCTTCATTTTCACGTCCATGCCGGCCCACTTGCCGCGCGAGGAAAGATTTTCGAGGCACAATTTCTTGTACTGCGGATCGCGATAATTTCCCTCCGCGTCGATATCAAATCCATCGATCGCGAGGATGACGTCGCGCGGATGAACGAGTGAGACGACGCCGGGCTTGAGGCCGGTCTCCTTGACGATGACGCCGCGCGCCGGGCCGTTCACCTTCAGGTAATCGAGATTGAGCGGGTTGTCCGCCGGATCCCACGTGAAATCAAAATAGCCGAGGCCGGTGTAGGATTTCGCATCCTCCGCTTTGACGATCGGCGCGATGAACGACGTCGGGATCGCCGTGACCGCATCGCCGCCTCCCGCCGTGGCCAGGCCGATCAACTTATCGCCGACCGTGACCGCCTCGCCATAGCCTACGGCGGGTATGTTTGAGTCGATCTTCAGCGCCGGCACGGAGACAAAACTGAGCGCCGAGTTTTCCACCGTCATCCGCTCAATCTCGCCCTGGCGATTCTCGAGCTGATCATCGTTCCAGCGCAGGATGCGCACCTGGCCGGAAATCGGCACCGGATCGGCCAGCTTCGCAGCCTGCAAGCCGGTCCAGAAACCAGCCTCGTCGGTCGTAACCGCCGCGAGGTTCGCCTGATAATCAATCCACGCCACGCGCCCGAGGCTGAAAAGCCCCGCGCCCTGCTTCTTCAGACGGATGATGGTCTGGTCCGCCAGCCCATCCGCCGTCGTAATGATCTGGTGGCCGTCGATGACCACGCCGCTCTTGAAAACCTTCTTCTCACTGCGCTGCCAGGGCTGGATGTAATTGTAGGCCTTGCTCGTGACCTCAATGTGAATGATCGCGTTTTCCCACGCGAAGCCGCCGGGCATGGGCGCGGGCGGCGCGTCGGGTTTATCGACATGCGTGGCGGCGGCCAAATTCAGGCACGAGGCCACGGCCAAAAGAGAGAGGAGAACAAATCGTTTCATAAGCGGCTCTGCGCGGGGACGCGGTAGGTTTCGAGGATATCAGGGTTCGCCTTCTCAGCGTCGTCCTTGCGGATGACCTCGAAGTGATGATCCGGCAGGAATTCAATGATCGCATCCTGGCCGGTCGTGGCGGCGAAGGCCTTGGACACATCGCTCATTTTCTCGATGCGGATGCCATTGATCTTATCGACCATCGCCTGCCCGCGCGTGGTGATGTTCGCGTTCACCGCGTGGTCAAGAATCGACGCCAACACCACCGGCTCAGGACGCCAGTGCTTCGGGTCCTCCGTATGGCGATAGACCAGTTCGTAGATCAAATCGCGCCCGGCGGCCTCGCTCCAGTCCTGGCCGAACGTCTTCAGATAATCGAGCGAGAGCGGCGTGAAGACCAGCCCACCGTAGATATAATAGTGGGGCGCGACGTCATATTGGTTACCCTGCGCGTCGTCGTCGCTGTAGACCTTCACCGGCAGCTTGATGTCGATCATCTGACCATCGCGCCAAACCTTCAGCGGAATCGTGTCCCCGCTCTGCGCGAGATCGACTGCAGCCGAAACGCCCACCGTGTTGCCGTCGTAGGTAATCGTGCCGTCTTCATCGACCGGGTAATCGCCAACCTGCATGATCACATCGTTCGGCTTGATCAGCGCCTGCGTCTCGGGAATCTCCAGCACCTGGTCCACCCGCACGCCCTTATTGCTATCGGCGGGCAACTTGAGCATGCGGCGAAACGCGGGATTTTGCAGCGAAGACAAGCGAAGGCCCGCTTCCGGCACGCCGTCATACTTGCCGTCTTTGATGTCGTCGAGGAAATGGTGAATGATGACCGTGGGGATGAAATAGCCCGTGCTTTGCAGGCCGGAAATTCCCTCGAACGCCACGCCGACCACTTTGTCATCCTGGATGACCGGGCCGCCGCTGTTGCCGGGATTGATCGCCGCATCCGTCTGCACGGCGAGAAACGCGCGGTCGCCGATGTGGACATAACCCTGCACCTCGATGCGCGAAACAACGCCCGCCGTGTAGGAAATCTGCTGGCCCCCGGCGGGAAAACCGTAGGTCACCACCGTCGAGCGCACCTTGGGCAGCGGGCCAAAATCGAGCGGCTTCATGCCCTTGTAGAAATCAGGATCCTCCACCTTGATGACGGCGAGATCGACATCGTGCGCGACGTATTCGACCTTAGCGAAATAGGGCTTCGGGTCGTGATATTTACGGACCACCAACTGCGTCGTCCATGCCACCACGTGCGCGTTGGTCATGATGCGGCCGCCGTCGATCAGGAACCCGGTGCCGGAGGCGCGATGCGGCATGCCAAAAAGCCAGGGCGTCGACCAATTCGGCTCGACGAATTCGGTGAAGATCTGCACCACCGATTTCTCCGGCTCGGAGCCCTCGGGCAAGGGCGTGCCCTGCGGAGGCGGTTGCGGCGCGGCATTCGGGACAACGGGCGCGGTGACACCGGGAGCCTGCGGCGTGATCACGGTGGGAAGCGGATTGGCCGCGCCAGGGACAGCCGCCGCACCAGGCATCGCGGCGGCGCCATTCGGCGCGGAGGGCGTCAATGTCGAGGGCATGCTCGGCGCGGGGCCGGTGGCGCTGCCGCCGGGCGGGGTAACGGTGGTCGAGGTGGCGGCCGCGAGCGGCACTCGAAAAAGGACAAAAGCGATCAGGCAAAACCCGATGCAGCGAATGGATAACATGTGAGCCTCAAGGAAACTCCGAGTTGCACCTCTTGTAAAGGCGCGATGTCCTTAAAGTTGTGTAACTACGGAGCAAGATGGGCTCCGTTTCGAGCAGGCGGAGCGACGGTGAAATCGCGCTTATTGTAGCGCCGCGATCCGATCCATCATCTCCTGCGCGACCGGGCCGTACATCTCCTTGTCCCGCTTACCTTCGGGCACCACCGGCGTGTAGGGCTTGCCGATCACCACACGAATCGGATGCAAACGCAGCCGCTTCTGGTGGCGCGAGAGACTTTCATACGTGCCGAAAACTCGCACGGGCAGGATCGGCACGCCGGCTTTTAACGCCACCAGCCCCGCGCCCGGCTCCGCCGGTTGAATCGTGCCGTCATCGGAGCGCGTGCCTTCCGGGAAAAGCAGCACGGCGTGACCGTCCTTCAGCATCTTGATAATGCGGCGTAGGCCCGAAACGTCGTGGGCGTCGCGATCAATCGGCAGCACGTTGCAGACGGGCAGGAACCAACTCCAGAATGGCGGCTTGAAAAGCGTCTTGCGGCCCAGGTAATAAATCTCGCGCGCGACGGCCCAGCCGACCGTGGTCGGGTCCATGTAGCTGACATGATTCGAGACGATAAGGCAGCCGCCCTCAGGCACATTCTCGCGCCCCACAATCGTGATGCCATGCAGTGCGAGTTCGCAGCCGACGGTGTTGTAGGCGGTCCGGTAAAACAGACCCATCTTCGAGAAATTCGACATGGGCTAGAATTTCCCGGAAAACGTCTGCCAGCGCTTCAACACCGCCAGCGCCGCGCCGGAATCGATGACCTCCGCCGCGCGCTCGGTCCCTTCTTCCAGCGAAGACGAAGTGCCATGGGTCCAGCTCGCGACCGCCGCGTTGACCAGCACCGTTTCGCGGTCGAGCCCCTGGTCCTCGCCGGAGAGAATCGTCTCGAGGTGCGACGCACTTTCATCCGCGTTGCGGACCATGAGCGAGTCGATCTTCTCCTTCAACGGCGGCTCCGGGACGCGCGTGATGCTCGTGAGATAAACGCCCGCAGGCAATTTGAGCGTGCTGCCGAAAAGCGTGCCGCCGTGGGCACTCACCTCGCCGATCATTTGCCGGCTCTCCTGGTCCTGCCCACAGACCACGCTGAACTTCGGGCACTTCATCCGCTCAAGCGCTTCCTGATAAAGCTCCACATGTTTCGGCTGGAAAACGCCGACCAGCCGCGCATCGGGCCGAGCCGGATTGAGCAGCGGCCCCAGCAAGTTGAAAATCGTGCGCTGCCCCTGCGCCGCGAGCGCCTTCCGCACCGGCGCGACGGCCGCAAAGGTCGTGTGGTATGCCGGCGCGAAAAGGAACGCACAGCCCACTTCCTCCAAACAACGCGGCACCTGGTCCGGCGCGAGATCGATCTTGATGCCCATGGCTTCCAGCACATCCGCGCTGCCGGAGCGTTTGGTAATCCCGCGATTGCCATGCTTCACCACCGGGATGCCCATCGCGACCAGCACGAACATCAGCCCGGTGGAAATATTGACGAGGTTCAGCCCGCCGCCGCCCGTGCCGCAACAATCGAGTAGCGCCTTACCGTTCCACGAGCCGCGCAGCCCGGGATCAAGCGCGTTGGGGAGAAACGCCTCCGCACACGCCGCGAGTTCCGCCGCCGTTTCGCCGCGCTTGGCCCAAGCCGTCAGGAACGCAGCCTTCACGTCATCTGGCACCTTCGCATCCAGCAACGCACGCGAAGCATCCGCAATTTCCTCCGTCCGGAGCGAACGGTTGGGAATAACGAGAGTAAGATCCGGCAACATACCGCCATCATGCCCGCGATTGCGAAGCGGGCGAGCGGAAATCAAGGACGAAGAAGCTCTGGCGCGACGTCTCGCATCTCTTTAGTGAGCTGATCGACGTATTCCTGCGAGTTTACTTCTCGATTGGTTGCAGCTCTTTTGATCGCCTCGGCAAGTTCAAATCGTGCATAAGTCGATGCGATCTGAAGATGAAACGTGTCATTCGCTTTACCACGCCCTTTTTGAATCATGGCTAGTTTGCCACGATACAAACGGACGGGATCAAGAAGAGAATAAATCGTTCCGGTTCGTGTGCGAAGTTTACGGGATTTTTCAAAAGCTTCTTCTGGATCGATTGCTTCGGGAGCTTGAGCAAAGCCGAGCCGGATTTCACCGATTTGAAGGTAAGGAGCACCCTTTTGTGGATGCACAACGAAGTCGGGAAGTGCCTCGAAAACATCCTCACTCCAGACATTCGTGAAATCGATCTCCTTGGAGATAAGTCTATCGCGACTTTCAGGCACCGGCGCCGGATAGTCGGGATCGCAGCTATCGATCAGCGATTGATAATAGATCAGTGCACACCACCCGCCAATAAGCAGGCTCCTCGAGAACAATTCGGGAGCCCTCGCATTCAGCGTGTCGAGAGCCTCCTCAACAGTGTTAAGTGTGATCACAAAGCCGTTTTCGCAGCTTGATCGAGCCGGACGAATTCAATGCGAGGACTATTTTTACCCGCAAGAATCAACTCAGCCTCTTCGGCAGTAAACCAGCCCTCGCGCTCTCGCCATGCATCCTTGTCAGCTCGGTCGAGGGCATCTTGATCTTCGTTAGATCGCGCCATGACATAATATTATGCGGGTTTTTAGAGGAAAAGAAAGCTTTCTCACTCATGCCCCGCAATCGCATGCGGAATATAGTGCTCCTCCAGCCGCGCGATTTCCTCCGCACTCAGCTTCACCTGCACGGACGCCAGCGCATCGTCCAGATGATGCGCCTTCGAAGCCCCAATAATTGGCGCCACCCTCCCGGGCTTGTGCAGCAACCACGCCAGCGCGATCTGCGCCGCGGGAACTCCCCGCTTCTGCCCGATCTCTGCCACGGCATCCACCACGCGCTGATCCGCCGCCGTCGTTTCCTTGCCGTAAAGCTTCGTCGCAAAATCATCCGTCTGCGCGCGCGTCGTCACCGCCTTGCGATTGCCCGCCAGGACGCCCCGCGCCAGCGGACTCCACGGAATCAGCCCCACGCCTTCCGCCACGCAGAGCGGATTCATCTCCCGCTCTTCCTCGCGGTAAAGCAGGTTGTAGTGATTCTGCATCGTGGCGAATCGCGCCCAGCCATTCGCGTCCGAGATCGCCAGCATCTGCGCGAATTGCCATGCGAACATCGACGACGCGCCTATATATAAAGCCTTCCCGGCCCGCACCACTTCATTAAGCGACTCCAACGTTTCCTCCATCGGCGTGTGCGGGTCGAAGCGATGGATCTGATAAAGATCGACGTAATCCGTCTGCAACCGCCGCAGGCTGTCATCGATCGCGTGACGAATATGTTTGCGCGAAAGGCCGCGCTGATTGGGATCGTCGCCCATGGGATTAAACACCTTCGTCGCAATAACCAGCCGATCGCGCGACGGACCAAAATCCTTCAGGGCGCGGCCGAGGACCTCTTCGCTCGCCCCGACGGAATACATATCCGCCGTGTCGAAAAAATTAATGCCCGACTCCAGCGCGCGCTTGATAAAAGGACGGCTCTCCTCCTCATCCAGCACCCATTCGCGCCATTTCTTTGAGCCATAGGTCATCGTGCCGAGACAAATGCGCGAGACCTTCAGGCCGGTCGAGCCGAGATTGACGTAATCCATAGACGTCTATTCTAATATGCAATTTCGATCGCGCCAGTGCGTGCCTGTCGATTCATCCCGCCGGAGACCTCTGCAAAAGTCCGCCTCTGAGCAAACCGGAGGTTTGCCACAATCT
>CAZZWT010000006.1:11196-26539 GCA_964657775.1 uncultured Candidatus Methylacidiphilales bacterium
AGCCGGTGGTTGAGTCCCGCGCGGCGGGACGACACCACCGGTATAGAATTACAAAAGCTCCCCGACCCCGGAGGCGGTCGCACTTCGCTCTCCAATCCGTTGTGCGATTCCTTTTGGGATCGATCCACTTTTTTTGACGGATTTCCGGTGGTGCCGGTCCGCTGACCTCAACCACCGGCTCGGATTGTGGAATCTCTGCCGGGATTCTCAAGGCACTTTCGCAGAGATCTCCGCCGTGACAAAAAGGCCTTATTTGTCCTTCCTTAAAGTTTCCAAGATTTTGATTGGATTTTTTGTCACTCTTCCCTATTCCTTACGATTCCCATGTCTCAGAAATCCAAACCTAGCGGCAAGCCTGTAAAGGCCGCCAAACCCGCTCCTGCCAAATCGAAAGCGGAGATCAAGACGAAGACTGCCGCCACGAAAACGGCCGCGCTTAATCACAAGGTCACCTCGACCACCTCTTTAAAGACAGCCAAGAAGGCGATCGATAACGGAGACGAAGAGGAAGAGCCGCAGCGCCCGCAGTACAAGCTGCCGCAGGATGCGAAGACCATCGCGTTTTTTGAGCGCCAGAAGCGCCGCCTGCTCGACCTGCGCGATCATTTTCTCGACCAGATGCAGAGCGTCGCGCAGGACAGCCTTCGCTCCCGCGCCGAGAACAACGAAGCTTCCGCCGTGGGCCAGCACCAGGCCGATGCCGGCAGCGATGCCTACGAAAAAGATTTTGCGCTCAGCTTGCTCTCCCAGGAGCAGGACGCGCTCTACGAGATTGAGGAAGCCCTCAAGCGTATTGAAAACGGAACCTACGGGGTTTGCGAAATGTCCAACAAGGTCATCCCGCACGCCAGGCTTGAAGCCATCCCGTTTGCCCGCTTTACTGTCGAATGCCAGCAGCAGCTCGAAAAAGAAAACCGGGGCCGCCGCCGCTGGGATACCGCCCCTCAGTTCATGGATTCCGCCGAAGCCTTCTCCGATGAGGAAGAGGAATCGACGGATGATGACGACAAGAAAAAAGAGAAAGACTAAACCATGCCTCCCGCAGCCAAACCCATGCGCCCCCGGCGCCGCACGCTTCGCTCACTGCCGAAGCGCCGCATCGATATCAACACGGAAGCACTCGACTTCAAGAACGTCGAGTTGCTCAAGAAATTCCTGACGGAAAAGGGCCGCATCCTGCCTCGTCGCATCACGGGCATGACGGCCAAGATGCACCGCAAGCTGACGACGGAAATCAAGCGCGCCCGCAACGTCCTCCTCGTCAAATAAAGGAACATCACCATGTCACGACTTTGTGAAATCACCGGCGCGGCCCCCACGCGCGGCACCAGCATCCTCCGCAGCGGTAAAGCCAAGAAAAAAGGCGGTATCGGAACGCACGTCACGGCCAACACCCCGCGCGTCTTCCAGCCGAACCTCAAGGAAAAGCGCATCTTCGTCCCCGAACTGAAGCGTTACGTCACGGTCAAGCTGACCGCTCGCGCGCTCAAGACGCTGACCAAGAACGGCGCCTTCGCCACGCTCAAAAAAGCCGGCGTCATTTAATTCCGGAGGGTCGGCCTCTGGCCCGACCCACTTTGATCGCCCGCGCACCCCGTGCGCGGGCTTCTTATTTTCCCTCGTTTCTAAGTTGCACTTGGAAACGCACTTTTTCGCGCAGCTTCGCTGCCCCCCGTTGCCTTGGAGTCCAATCCTTATCTCGCGCTGCCCCGTCTTCCTCGGGTGGCCCGGGCTACTTGTTGCCCGGGTCGCGCATCAGCGCGACAGGAAGCGATTCCCCCACCCTTTCCCGTTCCCAAATTTCGTTTGGGAACGCCCCTTGTTCCCCGCGAAACTCTGTTTCGCGCTGACTGGTGATCCGTGCCTTGGCATCAGGCATTACGGTGGTATCGTAAACGCATGATGAATCGCCGTCGAGCTTGGGAGCTTGTGTTCAGTGGTTTCTTCCTGCTCGCGATGTTTCTCATTTTCCTCTTCGGCTTCGCCACCGAGCAGATGACGGAATTCTGGGGAAGCTTTAGCAAATGAACGGGCTCCTCTCCTTTTTGCACTCCCTGCGTTCTTTTATGGCTAAAAAGTGACCCACGACGTCGTCATCGTCGGCGCAGCACCCGCCGGTTCCCTCGCCGCGCTCGTCCTGGCGAGTGCGGGCCATCGCGTGGCGCTTCTTGATCGCGCCTCCTTCCCGCGCGCGAAAATCTGCGGCAACTGCGTCAACCCCGCCGCGTGGAAAATCTGGGACAAGCTGGGCCTCACCGACTCGTTCTCCGCGCTGCCGCATCAGGAAATCACCGGCTTCAACGTCCATATCGACGGCCGCAACCTCTACCAGCACGACTTCGTCCCTCCGCAACGCGGCCCGCGCGCCGTCCCGCGCGATGTCCTCGACGACTGGCTCCGCAAAGAAGCCGAAGCTGCCGGCGCGGAATTTTTTCCCGAGACCACCGTCACCAACATCAATCCCGAAACCGGCATTGTCGAAACGCAGCGCGGCACGTTCACGGGAAAACTCATCTTCGGTGCGGATGGTCGCAACTCGCTCGTCGCGCGCCAGGCCGGACTCATGCCGCCGCCGCGCCGCTGCCATCGCATTGCCTGGCAGACGACGATCACCGCGCCCGCGAATCTCGACGATCACACCCACATGCATCTTTTCGAGGAAGGCTACTTCGGCTATTGCCGCACCGATGCGACCCACGCCGTCATCAGCATGGTGCTCGATTCCCGCCGCTCGCAGGACCCGCTGGAACTGGTCCGCCGCGCCCTGCCCTTCGTCAACAATCAGGACTGGCTCCGCATGAACCCCATCACGCGCGCCCCGGCCCACACCGGCGCCGGCCGAGTCTGGCTCATCGGCGATGCCGCGCGCGTGGTCGAGCCCTTCACCGGCGAAGGCATTGTCTTCGCGCTCACCACCGGCGTGCTCGCCGCCGAATCGGCCATCGCGGGCCTCGCGCAAAATAACCTCAGTGCCGCATTCGCCTCCTACTCGCGCGAGCATCGCCGCCTTTATCGCCGCCGCGCCTGGGTCAACACCCTCGCGCGCTGGCTGCTCATCAACCCCCGTCGCACCGTGCGCGTCCTGCGGAAATTCGATGTGCTGCCGGAGATCGTGCCCTTTCTCGCGCGGCAAGTGCACCCCGCTTCCTAAATTTGCTGCGTTATCTCGTTTTGCTAAAAAGATTGAAAATTTAGCCAATAGAGAAAACCTGCCCGGACAACTGAGCCTTGCCCTCATTTATGGGCACCGCCTAGTCTTCGGATATGTCCGCCCCTAAGAACGTCGTCGAGTTGCTGCAGGATCTCGTCGCGATTCCCAGCGTTAATCCGCAGGGAAATCCCGGCACCGAGTTCACCGGCGAGCAGGCCATGGGCGATTACGTGGCCGACTTTCTCCGCCGCCTAGGCGCGGAAGTTCACCTGCAGCATGTCGAGATCGGCCGGCCCAATGTCATCGCCACGTTCAAACCCGCCCATCCAGCCGCGCACCTCGCCTTCGCGCCGCACCTCGATACCGTCAGCGTGGCGGGCATGACCATCTCGCCCTTCGATCCTGCCATTCGCGAAGGCAAACTATTCGGCCGCGGCTCGACCGACACTAAGGGCCCAATGGCCGCCGCACTCTGGGCGCTACACGAATGGGCGCAAAGTCCGGCGCGCGCGCAGTCCAAAGTGCAGTGGAGTTTCCTCGCGCTGATGGGCGAGGAGGCGGGCAACGACGGCGCGCATGCCGTGGCGCACAAAGGCTTTTCCAGCGACCTCACGCTGGTGCTCGAGCCAACGCAACTTGCCGTGGTTACGGCGCAAAAAGGCGTGCTCTGGCTCGAAGTCGATACTGCAGGCGTCGCCTGCCATGGCGCCACGCCGGAAAATGGCAAGAGCGCGATCTACGCCATGCGGCGCGTGCTGGAAGTCATCGAAGAGAAAATCATTCCCGGCCTGACCCAACACGCCCATGCCAAGCTCGGCCCGCCGACGCTTAACGTCGGCACCATATCGGGCGGCAGCAAAATCAACATCGTGCCGGACAAATGCCGCATCGAGCTCGATTGCCGGATTGTGCCGGGCATCGATTCGGAGACGTTTCGTGAGCATATCGAGGCCCAACTCCGCCATGCCGTGCCGGAGGCGATCGTCCACATCCAACGCTCCTCGCGACCGCTCGATACGGACGAATCGCTGCCGTGGGTCGCGCGGCTCGGCAACGAAGCGCGCGGCTTCACCACGGCGCCGTGGTTCTCCGACGCCTCCGTTCTCAGCGGCCCGCAGTGCCCGTCGATCTGCATCGGCCCCGGCTCCATCGCGCAGGCGCACACGAAAGATGAGTTCATCCTGCTCAGCGATCTCGAGGACGGTGCCGCCTTTTTCCAGCGTTGGATTGCAGCTGCCGAAGAAGCCGCCGCATGAAAGGAGACGCCGCGCCTGCCGCACAGGGTGCCGGATTTGTTGCCGCCGCCCTCGCCAGCTACCGGGAAAATGGACAATCGCTCGCCTGGTGGGCGCTCATCGCGCTGCTGAATTTTGTCGCGCAAGTTATCTTCCGTCACGAGATGCGACCCGGCGAATTTGGCACCTTCAACACCACGCTCGGCGTCATCGGCCTGATGACCGTACCTGCCTTCGCGCTGCATCTTGCCTTCACCCACTATCTGGCGCGCCCGCACGCCGACACGGAGCGCACGCGCATCGAGAACCTGCGCACCTCTGCCTTCGTCGCCACGGAAACGTTCGTCTGGGCGTGGGGCGGTCTCTGCGCCGTCCTCGTTTTTCTTGTCCTGCCACTGCTCGATCTGCCCCGCTTCTCCCTTCGGCTTTTCACGCTCATGAATGTGCTCGTCGCCGTCGGAGGCGTGGTCGGCAACGCGTGGTACGAGCGCGGCGAGCGCCGGCGCATCTGGACCATCCTGCTCGTGTCCGCCGCGGCCGTGCGCGTTCTTGCCGGCGCCGGATTGGCCTCGGTCGAACCTTGGGCCGAGTCGGCGCTCGCGGCCGTCCTCATCGCCGGCTTCATCACGCTAACGCCCGCCTTGCAGGCCCGCGACACCACGCCCTCCGCCCGCTGGAGCGCCTGCCGCGCCCTGCTCGACCGCGATTTCCTCCTCTGCACCGGCGCGACCTTCAGCGTCCTCCTCGCCCTTTTTCTCTTTTCCAATGCGGACCGCATCGTCGCGCAGAGCTGGTTTGGCGTCGCCACCAACAACAACCTCGGCATCGTGAACTGGCCGCTGTTCGACGCGTATCAAACGGCCGGCTTGCTCGCCCGCGCGCTGCTCTGGGGCACGCAACCGTTGCTCTGGATTCTCTTCGCCCGTCGCTCGCGTCTCGCAAAAACGAACGCCGCCTCGCTCACCTTTTGGTGGATCTATCTCGGCGCGCTTTTCCTCGGCGCAATAGGCCTTGGCTTTCTAGCTCATCCACTCAGCGAACTCTTCTGCGGCCCCAATTTCCAAACCACCGCCCAGTTCGTCCCCAGCCTCGCGGCAGCCATGATCCCTCTCGGCCTGCTCCAGGGCCTCGGCGTTTTTGGCTTGGCCTCGCGGCGCTATCCCGAGTGCTTCGTTTTCGGCGCCTGCTCGATTGGCTATACGCTTCTCCTCTACCTCACCGCGCGCCAACCGCAACTCGTGCCCGCCTACATGTTCGGCGGCGGCCTCGTCTCGCTCATGGCTGTGCTCTTCATCGGCGTCGTCCGCTGGGGCCGCAAGCAGCCATGAACGAACCGTCGCCCATCGGCCTGTCGGTGGTCATGCCGCTCTACAACGAGGGCGCGCGCATCTCCGCCAGCGTCGATCAAACCTTGGCGGCTCTGCGGATGCTCGGGCCCTTCGAGCTCATCCTGGTCAACGACGGCAGCTTCGATAATTCGTCCGAGGAACTCGCGCGGCTCGCGCAAAAATTCCCCACGGAAATCGTCACGCTGGAACTCGCTCACGGCGGCAAGGGCGAAGCGCTCCGCCGTGGCGCGCAGGCCGCGCGCGGCGAATTCGTCGTCTTCCTCGATGCCGATCTCGACCTGCCGCCGGAACAAATTCTCTTCTTCGTCGCCATCCAGCGCGTGAAGAAGGCCGATGCCGTCATTGGCAGCAAGATGCACCCGGACAGCACGGTCGATTATCCCCTCATCCGCCGGGTCTACAGCATCGGCTATTTCTGGCTCGTGAAACTCCTCTTTGGCCTGCCCGTGCGCGACACGCAGACCGGCCTCAAGCTGGTGCGCCGCGAGCTGCTACTCGCCGCGCTGGAAAAAACCGAAAGCCGCGGCTTCACGCTCGATCTCGAGCTCCTGGTCCGCCTCGTGCAACTCGGCGCCGTCATGGTCGAGGCGCCCGTCGTCGTGCAGCACTCGATGAAATTCGGCGGCATTGGCCTGCCCGTCGTCTGGCAGATTTTCCGCGACACGTGGCTGGTCTGGCAGCGGACCAAGAAATAAGCGTGGGCGCTTGGCGGCCCCGGTGGTGCATTCATTCAAGAATGAAGACGGATATTGGCGACTCAGTTGGAACCGCCGTAAGTTTTGCCAGAGGCCGATTACCCTCTAGTATTCTCTATGCCCATTTCCTGGCTCCATCCCCTCACCGTGCTGTTTCCCAAAGGCATTGTCGCGTTTGATGCTGCCACGTTGCAAGCGCACGCGGGCGACGCGTGGTTCGCCAGCACCTTGCCGCAGGCCGTCGTCTTTCCGCGCAAGTCGGAGGATGTCGCAGAATTGCTCAAGTTTGCGAACAAGCGGAAGATTCCCGTCACGGCGCGCGGCGCCGGCCGCGGCTACGTCGGCGGATGTGTGCCGAAGATGCGCGGCATCGTTGTCTCCTTCGCCCGGATGAATCGCATCCTGGAAATCAATCCGGTCGATGGCGTCGGCGTGGCGCAGCCGGGTGTCATTACGGGCGAATTTCAGGCGCAGGTGCGCAAGCACGGCCTGCTTTATCCGCCCGACCCGGCGAGCCTGAAGGAATGCTCGCTCGGCGGCAATGTGGCCACGAACGCCGGCGGCCCGCGCTGCCTGAAGTACGGCGTGACGCGAAACTATGTGCTCGGCCTCCAAGTGGCGCTGGCCGATGGCACGCTGGTGCGTGTGGGTGGGCGCACGGTGAAGAACAAGAGCGGTTTCGACCTGGTCGGCATTTTTGTCGGCGCGGAGGGCCTGCTCGGCCTCGTCACCGAAATCACGCTGCGGCTCATTCCCGCCCCGCCCGCGCGTGCGGCCCTCTCCGCTTCGTTCCCGAATGCCTCCGTGGCCGCAGCCTGCGTGCAGCAACTTTTTCGCGAAGGCTTTTTGCCCTCTGCGTTGGAACTGGCGGACCGGTTCACCCTTGAGGCCGCGCGGCGGCATCTCGGCGCGGCTCACCTTCCCAAGGGAGATGCGCATCTCCTCATCGAGGTCGATGGCCAGCCGGCCTCCGTTCGTTCGGAGGCGAAAACCCTTGCCGCCCTTCTGAAAGCCAGCGGCGCGCTCGAAATCACCACCGCCACAACGGAGGCAACCTGCGAGCGCCTTTGGGATTTGCGCCGCGGTTTCTCCGCCTCGCTCAAGGCGACCGGCCTGACGAAGCTCAACGAGGACATCTGCGTCCCGCGAAGCCGATTGGTCGATCTTTTCTCCTTCACCGCCAAGCTGCAGAAGAAGTACCGCGTTGAAATCGCGTCGTTCGGTCATGCCGGCGATGGCAACATCCATGTCAACATCATGGCGGACATGACCCTCCCCGGAGTGAAGGCCGGGTCGGACCGCGCACTGGACGCCCTCTTCCGCCAAATTCTTGCGTGGGGCGGAGCAATTACCGGCGAGCATGGCATCGGCTTGGCCAAGCTGCCGTGGTGGCCCGAGGCGGCGTCGCCGGAATTGCGGAAGCTCCACGCGGCCATCAAGGGCGCCCTCGACCCCAACCGGATATTAAATCCGGGAAAATTCGTCTGATCCAGACTGCGGCCGCGGAACCGGCCGTTAGGATTTAGCCGGGGCCGTGCTGAGGGCTTGGGCGTCCTGGATCTGATGCTTCTTTTTCAGCTCGTCCGCCTTTTGGATCTCAACCTGCAAGGCTTTTGCATTTTCGGCGTCATCCTTGGCCCGCTTCTCGGCTGCGACTTTGGCCTTCTGCGGATCATAATCGAACCGATCTTGCAAGTTAGCGGGGAGCTTATTCAAAAAAACCAAGGCTCCCCCATCCTTGTAAATGATGGTCACCGCGTCGTCCTCGACACGCACCACCTTCACGTCCTGATACTTGATACCGTCGGAGGTCGTCCAATCCTCTGCCAAAAGGTTGAGGGAGGAGAGGGTCAAAAGGGTGGCGATGGCCAGAAAAGTAGCTTTCACGCGAAGTATGCTACCAGAAAAGCTTAAGCCGATCAATAAGGGTCTATACATATTGACGTCTTTTATTCTTCACGCAGGCTTTGTAAATCGGACAGTAGCAACCCGTAACTATACCACATCGTCGCCAAAAAGCGGCCCGGGATTTTGCCCCTTCTTCTCGCGCAAAGCCTGCCGGATTTTCTCCAATTCCTCGGTTCGATCCTCGGTCTCCTCCCAAACGTCCTGGCTGACGAAGATCGGCGCCTTGGCTTGAGTGGCGAGCACAATGCAGTCGCTGGGCCGCGCATCGATCTCGATCACCTTGGAGTGGACCTCGTTCTGCGCCTTCAGGATGATCCGGGCAAAGTAGGTATTGCTGCGCAACGCGTTGATGACGATGCGCTCCACCTTGATGTCAAATGCGCCGAAAATAAAACCGATCAGTTCGTGCGTGAGCGGCCGCTCGTTGTGCTCCCCGCGCATCGACATCGCAATGGCCCGCCCAACGCTTGGCTCGACGTGGATGACGAAGCTTTTTTCCTCGTTCCCGATAAAAATCGCCAGCGTATGTTGATCGGTGGGGAATACGCCAAAGACCTCCACCCGCACGACATCCGTGTTCACACCTAAGAAGTACCACCGCTCACCCTGAAAGACAACGAAGTAACGGCGGCTGAACTACTTTTAATCCTTTGGGAGACCTCTGCAAAACTTAAAAAAGCGCGCGTTTGGTCATCCAGAGGGAAGCGAAGGATGGCAAGTTGCTAGATCGTACGCTGTCGGAAAGATCTCTACTAGGGAGCCCCGATATGAATTGGGGCCTTGAAAACAGGCAAGCCTTTACGTCCGGTGGAACAAAGCCGGCGCGACAACAGGAGCCGGCTTGTTGATCGCTTTGCACGCGGCGAGATCGCCCTGATACGCGAGAATGACTGCACCCGTTTCGCTATAAACGGTAAAGGAACTCTGCGTGGCCGACCTGCCGACCCGATCGAGCGCGGCATTGTACCCCGAGGCGAGCAGGAACAAGGCAATTACCAGCAAGCCGGTGGTTTTTAGCAATCGTTTCACGAAAGACTACTATGACAGAAAACCGGTGAGCGGGCTAGTGGCATTTGCGATGCGGCTGGGCGCGCCGAGGCCGACCTCGTAGGCAGTCCGGCCCGCCTCAACGGCATCGCGGAACGCCTTCGCCATCCGGGCGGGATCGCGCGCAGCGGCCAGAGCCGTATTAACAAGGACGGCATCCGCGCCCATCTCCAAGGCGGCGGCAGCGTGGGAGGGCGCACCGAGGCCGGCATCGACGATGACCGGAACGGTGGCTTGCTCGATGATAATCTCGATCTGGCCGCGCGTCTCCAGCCCGCGATTGGAACCAATGGGCGACGCGAGCGGCATGACCGTGGCCGTGCCGACATCCTGCAAGCGCTTGGCCAGGACCGGGTCGGCATTG
Source organism: uncultured Candidatus Methylacidiphilales bacterium (assembly GCA_964657775.1). Classification (GTDB taxonomy): domain Bacteria; phylum Verrucomicrobiota; class Verrucomicrobiia; order Methylacidiphilales; family UBA1321; genus JABDGH01. Next base: position 20,946 of record CAZZWT010000006.1, read on the forward strand.
ATGTAGGGTAGAACAACGAAGCCCTCCTTCACGAGAATCTCCGCTGCGGCGAGCGTCTCGATCGGATCGGGCAAGAGGTAGCGCGGGTCGGGATGAATTTCGAGTTTGACCCATTTGGGCAGACCGGCAGCCTCGGCCAGACGCGCGAGACGAACGGCCTCCGCCGCGTTCATCGCCCCGCTGGTATTGGGCAGAAGGAGGTACTTCTTAGGATCGATGAAGTTGAGAATATCCGCGTAGGGATCGTCCTTTCCGCTCAAGTCGGCCCGGCGCAGGGCGACCGTGACAATCTCCGTGCCGCTGGCGGCGAGGCAATCGGCCATCGCCTGATTGGAAGAAAACTTGCCCGTGCCCACGAGCAGCCGTGAGCCAAAAGTGCGTCCCGCAATGGTGAGGCCGGTCATAGCTCTCATTGTAGCGGCGGTCCCTTGTCGTTACCAGCTTGCCATCTCATTTCCCAAGACTTTCTCAACTGGCACCTCGGTAGATTCATTTACAAGATTTTTACATAGGAGAGACCTTGGTTTGACGCATGGAGGTCATTTTTTGGCATGATGAACGCATGGAAACACTCACCTTTAAGCGGATCAATCGCTTCATCGCGGGACTCATCTTAGCCACTACCAGCCTGGCGGCACCGATGGAAGGCGAGGCCCCTCCCGCGCCTCCCGTCGTTAGTGCAGCACCGCCTCAGGCCGATCCATTCGTGAAGAAGGATGCGCCGGCACCCCCGGTTGAATCGGGACCGCTTGCGAATCTGGTTGTGACCTTTGAGGTCTATCAATTGAGCCAGGCCGAAGGATCGGAACTGATTCAGGATAATGCGACAGACGAGGCGCGCCATGACCGGGCGCTGGAACTGGTGAAGAGCGGCAAAGCCACCCTTGATGCCGTGCTCTGCGGCGTCGTTCGGCCCGGGGAACAGATCGTGATCGAACAGCTGAATCTTATGTATTTCCCCATAGCTTTCGATTTTTTGCCCGAGAAAGGCGTCGCCGCCACCGATTTTGGCAAGCGCAACGTGGGCTATCGCGTGGTCGTGAAGGGCCAGGAAATGCTCGATAAGAAAGGCTTCAACGCCGCGCTGTTTCTCGAGCACACCAATTTCGGCGGCTATTTAGATAGGTTCGTGAGAAATGGGAACACCTCCCAGCCCTATCACGTTTCTCTCACGCGATTTGATGTGCAGAGAGTCAACACCATACCTCCCGTTTTTCCCTACGAGAAGACTTGCTTCCTCGGCACGTATAATCCCATTCCCGAAGACTCCGTTCCGTCCAAAATGACAAAGCCTGGCAGTCCGATTCCCGAGTCTAAAATGCGGCTCGTTTTTGGTAAAGTATCGCGATTTCAACTCAACCCCGCGACGGTACAGGCCGACCCTCCCAGCGGGCTGGAACAACAGTTCAGCATCTATTCCCTGGATCGGGAATCGGCCCGGCAAATTCTGAGCCAGAAACAAGAAGCCGATTCTGCCTTTCAAGCCGTGCAGGAGTTGCTGAAAACCAATCAGGCCAAGCTGGAACACCTGTCGGTTTTAAGGAGCACCAACGGGATAAAAAATAATTTCGAGGAAACCGCCGAGATTACCTATTCAACGGGCGGCGCTGGACCTCAATTCACCACGCAGGATGTCGGGGTCGGTGCAGAGGTAAAATCCGCCTTCATCGGGCACAGCTCGCTGCTTACGCTCGATGTAACCAAATGCCAGATTCTGAATTACCTGGAGAACCTGCCAGTGGAAGGAGTCGCCGCCTACTTCAACCAATCCATGGCATTATTTGAAGTTCGCTCCATTACAACCTCGATTCATTCCGGGCTGGGAGAACATGAGCTGCTCGGAACCATGAGCCCGGCGGGGGATAACGGCGTGCCGGGGCAAAAGGACGGGAGGCGGGTCTGGCTCGAATTCGTGCAGACGACGGCCTTAAATCCTTAGAAAATTTCCCCCTTTGTGGTTTAATGCGCCTCTTATGCCGAAGCTGGAGCGATGGCCGTCGTTGTCCCCCCGGACTATCCTGATCATCACGCTGATCACGGCAGCGCTGGTTTTCGCCGGGGGCCTTTATCTCGCGCGGCGGGACGAGCAAGTGCGGTTGACTGGCGATCGAAAGCCAATCGAGGCGATCGGCGAGCAGATGGAAAAAGAATCGAGCCAATTGCAGCGGCTCTACGAAAAGGATTTGCGGCACCTGATTTCGGCCACGATTCCTCTGACCGATCAGCCCTTCAAGATCTCCGAGTTTTGCAATTCGATCGTCGGGGTTGTGCAGTGGTCACTCGTCCATGGAGACGAGAGCACGGGCGACGACATCCATGTGGCAACGGATCCCACAGCGCCGCTCCAGCTACCCAAGCCGACCTTTCGACCCAAATCGGACAGCGCGCCGGGCAACGAGATGGTTCTCTCGAAGGAAGATTTGTTTCAAACCGATGGCCAGACCTCGGGCTGGCTGGCCGATCTGGGAAAGCCGCTCGTCTTTTGGCAGCGCCCCGATCCGAAAGTTGACACGGTCGTCATTTTACTGATCGATCCAAAGCCGCTCCGCGCCGCGGTGGACGCTTGGTTTGCGCAATGGGCCAAGGCATCGTTCGCGCCGTTGCAAGTGCGGGACGGACCGCTTTGCGCGCTGCAATCGTCCGACGCTGTGCTTATGACCACGGGAATTCTACCGACGACGGCGTCCGATTTTGTACAGCCCGTTCGATCGATCTTTGGGACATGGAGCATCAGCGCGTGGGACCGGATCGTCGTGCACACGTTCTATGATGCCAGCACGATCTTGATCGCCGGATTTCTTTCGCTCTTGATCACGCTGCTCGGCGTGATTGCCTACCTCCAGCAAGCGCGGCTGCTGGTGCAGACCGCGCAACGGGTCACGTTCGTGAATCGCGTTTCTCACGAGTTACGCTCCCCTCTGACCAACATACTGCTCAACCTTGAGCTTTCGCGTGAGATACTGGCCGAGTCGGTCGGGCCGCCCCTGCATCGACTCGGGTTAGTCCAAGAAGAAGCGCACCGTTTGCGCCGGCTGGTCGATAACGTGCTGACGTTCTCTTCGATCGAACAGGGCAGGCATCGAACGGAAAGGCGGGCGTGCGAGCCGCGACTCGTTCTTCAGGCGGTGATCGACCAGTTTGCCCCGTCCTTCGCCCGCCGGGGACTGGAGGTCGACTTTCGGGATGACGCGGCCACGGCCTGTCGGCTCGACATCGATGGGGTGACCCAAATCCTCTCCAATCTCTTTTCCAATATTGAAAAGTATGTACCGGGCGGCACGATCACTGTGCGTTCGTTTCTCGATGCCAACAACTTGGTAATCACCGCGGCAGACGAAGGTCCGGGCATCCCTCTGCGCGAAGCGGAGCGTATCTTTCAACCCTTCGAGCGTCTCGACGGTGGAATCACCGAGGGTGCCAGCGGTACGGGATTGGGCCTATCCATCGCGCGGGATCTTGCCCAGGAAATGGGAGGTTCGCTCAAATTGGTTCCAAGTCGAACCGGGGCGAGCTTCGAACTGCGGCTCCCGGCATTTGCCAGCCTCCCCCCTCAGGAATCGAATTCATGAAGATTCTCGTTGCCGATGATGATCCCATCACGCTCGACTCGCTCGAGGCGTGCTTGAAGTCGGAAGGCTTTGACGTGGTTCTGGCGCGGGACGGCCATCAGGCGCTGCAACTCTGGAAAAAGCATCAGCCTGGATTGCTTTGCCTCGACATTATGATGCCGCAGGTCAGCGGCTACGAGGTTTGCCAAGCGGTGCGCCTGGCAGATCCCAACGTGCCGATTCTTTTCCTCTCCGCCAAGAACGAGGAGATCGACGTGGTGGTAGGCTTTCAATTGGGAGCGGATGATTTTATTCGCAAGCCTTTCGGGAAGCATGAATTCCTTGCCCGCCTACGCGTTGCCCTCCGGCGATCCCAGCCCGCTACTCTTCCCCGCCGAAGCTTTACGATGCATGACCTGGTGGTTTATCCCCTGGAACTACGTGCAGAACGCGAAGGTGCCGAGATCGAGTTATCGCCCAGAGAAATAGGCATCCTCGAACTGCTGCATACCTATTCGGGCCAGGTGGTTGATCGCAATTTGCTTTTGGATCGCTGCTGGGGAATCGATTATTTCCCCGAGTCGCGCACCCTCGATCAGCACATCGCCAAGCTGCGCAAGCGGATCGAGGTCGATCCGCTGAATCCCAAGATCATCGAAACAGTACGGAGTGTGGGTTATCGTTTTCGCGCTTAGCAGCGCATCAGGATGCTTGTGGTTCGTACGATCGAGCGCGTCATCCCGTCGGACTTCTTCTTTTTGAGCTTGGTGAAAAAAGCCTATCCTTGAACTTCATGGGACGAATACGGCAAATCCTCATTTCTCCGAAAAAAGGCGAGCCGATGGTCTCGCGCAATGAGGTGCACGCCTTGGCGGGACGCGGGCTCGCCGGGGATAGAAAGTTCGCCCCGCGCGCTGCAATGAGAACCAACAACCTGACCTTGATCGAATCCGAAAAGATCCGACAATTCGTCGCGGCGACCGGATTGGAATTTTCGGCAGAGGATGCGCGCCGGAACATTGTCACGAGTGGCATCGAACTCAACCCCCTCGTCGGATCGGAATTCGACATTGGTGCGGTCCGGGTGAAGGCGTTGGAACTATGCGAACCGTGCTCCCTTTTAGCAAAGAGGACTCACCGCGCCGTTCTTTGGGGCCTGCTTCACAAGGGCGGAATTCGCTGCGAAATTATCACGGATGGGATTATTCGCCTCGGCGACGAGGTTCGGATCGCTGGGACAAATGAATAAATGCCTTCGATTTCTGCTTGTAGTCCTCGGCGATCCTGCTTTACTCACCGTTCCCCTTTAACACCAAAGAGACCTTTATGTCACAGCATCGCAGCCTTCGTTCCTCCAGCACCATTGCAGCCAAGCGCAACGTCCTCAAGCGTTTCGAGCGCGTCGATCTCCTCAAGAAGCGCGGCGTTTGGAAAGAGGGCCGCAGCGTGATGAATCTGCCGAAGACCAAGCCCGAAGAGTAAGACCTGCCGACGGCGATGTTGGGGTGGACCCATCCGCTCCATCCGGATAAAGCGGATCCCATCCGCCTGATTGCAGTTGATCCGCTTAAATTTTTTCCGCGCGGCGGTCTGCTAACCCATCTGCGGTTTGCTATTTCGGGTCGTTTAGTCCAAATAACCACTGTGCGTTTGAACCAATATCTTGCCCGGGCCGGTTTCGGTTCGCGCCGCGCCTGCGAGGAACTCATCCTCGAGGGCGCCGTTACGATCAATGGCCACCGCCTCCGCGAGCTGGCCACGCGAGTCAGCGAGGGCGACAACGTCCTCGTCCACGGCAAGCCGGTGAAGATGCCGCTGCCGCTCGTCGCCGTGCTGCACAAGCCCGCCGGCTATCTCTGCACCTCCGCCGATTCCACCGCCGCCAAGACCATCTACGACCTGCTGCCCACCCACTGGCCGCGCGTCGTCTACGTCGGCCGGCTCGACAAGGATTCCGAGGGCCTGCTCGTCGTCACCAACGACGGCAATCTCGCCCAGCGCCTGACGCATCCCTCCACGAAGATGAGGAAAACCTACATCGTCACG
>CAZZWT010000007.1:0-3339 GCA_964657775.1 uncultured Candidatus Methylacidiphilales bacterium
GTTCAAGGTCATCCAAGATGAGCGTCGCCGTAAGGATGGTTCCACCTTCCCGGTCGAATCGACCGTGCAGTATATCCAACTCGAGCGCGGCTACCTCGTCTCCATGGTGCGCGACATCTCCGAGCGCAAGCGGGCGGAAGACCAGATCGCCGAGCAGGCCGCTTTCCTCGACAAGGCACGCGATGCCATCGTGGCGCGCGATCTCGAGGGCAAGGTCCTCTTCTGGAACGAAGGCGCCGAGCGCATCTACGGCTGGAAGCGCGAGGAGGTTTTGGGCCGCAATATCGCCGGCATTCTCTACGCCGACCCGGTGAAATTCAGCGACGTGAATCACATGACCGTCAGCCGCGGCGAGTGGTCCGGCGAGCTCCAGCACCTGACCAAGGGCGGCGACGAGATCACCGCCGAGGGACGCTGTACGCTCATCCGGGATTCGGAGAGCAATCCCAAGTCGGTGCTCGCGATCTACACCGACATCACGGAGCGCAAGATGATCGAGGCGCAATTCCTCCGCGCGCAGCGGATGGAAAGCATCGGCACCCTGGCAGGCGGCATCGCGCATGACCTGAACAACATTCTCGCGCCGATCATGATGTCGATCGATGCGCTCAAGCTCATGTCCGACAACCCGCAGACCAGCGGCATCCTCGAGACCATCGCCGTCAGCGCCAAGCGCGGCGCGGACATCGTGCGGCAGGTGCTCTCCTTCGCACGCGGCATGGAGGGCGAGCGGGTCGAGATCCAGCCGAAGCATCTGCTCAAGGATCTCGAGCACATTATCAAGGACACGTTCCCCAAGAACATCACACTCGGCTTCTCCGTTCCGAACAACACGTGGACCATCGTGGGCGATCCCACCCAAGTGCACCAGGTGCTGCTCAATCTCTGCGTCAACGCGCGCGACGCCATGCCCAACGGCGGCAAGCTCATGGTCAATGTCGAGAATACCGTGCTCGATGAGACCTACACCGCAACGCATCTCGAGGCCAGGCCGGGGCGCTACGTCGTCATCAGCGTGGTCGATTCCGGCACGGGCATCCCGCAGAAACTCATCGATAAAATCTTCGAGCCTTTCTTCACCACCAAAACGCTGAGCAACGGCACCGGACTCGGCCTCTCGACCGTGATGGCGATTGTGAAAAGCCACCAGGGCCTGATCAACGTCTACAGCGAGGATGGCAAGGGCACCACGTTCACGGTCTACCTGCCCGCTTCGGAAACCTCAACCGACGCGCATCTCGCCAAGTCGGGCAAGGTTGGCCTGCCACGCGGCAACGGCGAAATGATCCTCGTCATCGACGACGAATCCTCGATTCTCACCATCACGAGCCAGACGCTGCAGGCGTTCGGCTACCGCGTGCTCACCGCCGTCGATGGCGCCACCGCCGTGGCCGTTTACCTCGAGCACCGCAACGAAATCGCGGTGGTGCTGACCGACATGATGATGCCCGTGATGGACGGACCCGCCACCATCCACGCGCTGAAAAGCATCAACCCCGCCGTGAAGATCATTGCCGCCAGCGGCCTCAGCGCCAACGGCACGCTGGTCAAGCCGCCCGCCGAGGGTGGACCCCATTTCCTGATCAAGCCCTACACGGCCGGCGCGCTGCTCAAGGCCTTGCGCGCCGCCCTGGAAAACGGCTAGCTAAAATCGCTAAATTTCTAATAATTTTAGAAAATTTAGCTCATATAGCCAACGGTGCGTACCTACGGAGCGCTGACGTCGAGCCGGATGAACTGGATCGACCCCCCTAGCGGCGCCCGCGCCTGCATGATCGGGTCGCCGGTGTTCGGATCGGTCCCCATCGGCACCACCGGCACCGCACCGGTCCACGTCTGCAGATCGGACGACGTCTGCGCATTGACGGTAACTCCGGTCATCGCCTGATTCACCCGATAGGTCAGCGTCAGGTAAGCAGTCGCCCCAATCTGGGTCGTGCCAATGGTGGGCAACGCCGCGCGGTCACTCGCGGACATCGGGCGCGTGGGATCGACGTGGAAAAGGTACTTGAGCAAATTGGGAACCCCGTCCTTTCTCGGCATGTCTGTGGGCGCACCGGGCAGGGAATTGGCGGTCTGCCACGCGCTGAAATTGGCCGGGGCGGCGCTGGAAGTGGGCTCGTAGAAATAGCGCTTCAGCGTATTGCCCGCATAAAAGGTCAGCCCATCGCCGCTGAGGAGAAAATTCGATCCGTCGAAACCTATCGGCAAAAGAAAACTCGGATCGAACTGACCGTTCGGCAGCAATCGGACGACGCCTCCATTAAAGGAAATGCCATCGTAATTGTAGAGATAGCCTCCCACCAAAATCCGCCCGGACGAATCGACCGCCAAGGTGGCAATGGTCTGATAGGTGATAACCGTCGCCCCGGCCGACAACTTTGTGGTGAAGCTGGTAAGAAAGCCGGTTCCGACGGAGAAAGTGGGATCGATCTTCCCATCCGCCGTCAGCCGCACCAACTCGCTACTGGGCACGGGCCCGCTGCCGGCGTCCACCGTGGTGAATGATCCGCCCACCAGAATCTTGTCGTCCGGCTGGATAAACGCAGCCCTCTGGATATTGTTTAGGATCACGTGGCCCGCGTTCCCGAAGGCTGGGTCTGGCTGCCCGTTGGACAGCAGGCGGACCAGCGTCATGCCGTCGGTGTTAACGATCAAGCTTCCGTTGCTTTGCTCGACCGCCGCAACCCCATAGCCGTGGCTGGGAATCCCTGTCATGGAAAAAGTCGCATCAAGCGAACCATCCGCGTTCAACCGCGCGATGCCGTTGGACGCGCTGCCATCCACCGCCGTGAAGTTGCCGGTCATCAGGAATTGCCCGTCATGCAAGGCGACAAGGCTATAGGCGCTTCCACCCGTGATCACCGGGCTCTGGAAAGGATAATCCCGCGCTCCCGTCAAAGTCTCCCATGCGATTTCCGACGAGCCCACTTGCCTAATGGAATCGTACGAGAAGCTCGAGACCAAAGCCTCGTTATTGGCCTCTGGGATTAATCCCAAAATCGAAGTAGTGATGTAATAAGGATCGCTTTGACTCCCCGGCGACGTCCCGTTGGGGAGCACAATTCCCCAGCCGGTGCTGTTGTTTCCGTAGCCATAGACATAATAGATGGCACCCGACGACGACAACTCATCGCGATAGACATTCGCGATCGGCCGGCTCGGGGCAAAGCTGGGATCGAGTGCTCCCGGCGCAACCCAGTTCGCGTCCGGCGTGTAGGCGGAAACAACGGTGGAAACGGGCGAGGAACCGACCGTGTCGGTGGCCGTGATTCGATAAAAATAAGTCTGGTTCGCAATAAGCCCGCTGTTGTCGACATAGCTGCCCGCCCCCGCCGG
>CAZZWT010000007.1:3349-15278 GCA_964657775.1 uncultured Candidatus Methylacidiphilales bacterium
CCGGAAGGGAGGCGACAACCTGCCAACCGCTCATGCCATTGGTGCTTCTTTCCACCGAATAACCGGTGGCCCAGGGCGAGCTTTCCCAGACGACTTCCAGCGTGTTGGGCGCTGTCGGCGCCGCTGCCACGCGGGACGGGACCACCGGCGGCACATCCGACGGAGTGGAGACATAGACGACCCACGTGGGAGAACCGCCGACAGTGAAGCCCGATGCATCGATCAGGGCAGTCCCCGCCACGTTCTGCGTCGCGATAACGTAGGTGTAACTTTGCCGAGGCAATACCGTCGTGTCCGCAAAGGTCGTGGTTCCCGCCGAAACCGTGGCGAGCAAGGGCAGCACGGGCAGACCATTGTTCACCGTGAACGACGTAACCGTCCCGGGAGCGCGATAGATCCGGTAATTCCACGTCCCGCTCGAGGCCGTCCATGATAAATCGACCTCGGTCGGTGTCGGGGTCGGCGCAGCTTGCAGCGTGAACGCCCCCGGTAACGCAACACTGGTGGAAGACGAGGGAATCGACGGGCCGACGTTATTCACAGCAACGATGCGGTAGGCAAAGTTGGTGACGCCATCCGCCGCCGTGTCGTTGTAAGTCGTCACGTTGGCCGCGACGGTCGCCTTGGTGATCCACTGGCCCGCCTCCTCGCGCTGGACTTGATAGCCAGTGACATCCGGCACGGCCGTCCAAGTAACGGTGGTCAGTTGCGGAGAGACGGATACGACTATGGGCGCAGCAGGCGTGTGTGGTACGTAGCTGCCATAAGCGTCGAGCCGCACCACCAGATCGGGCGGCGGCGGCGGTTGAAAGCCAATGGTAATCGAACCGCCTCTGCCAGGATAAAGCGTAATCTGGGTCAGGTGGACGAGGAGTTTTCCATCCGGCTGGAGCAGCGGCTGGACGGCCTCGTATTTAGAGAGGGCGGAGGCGATGGGGCTCTCAGGCACCATGTCGAAGCCTGCGTCGGGCGTGCCATCCGCGTTGAGCCGGATAATCGGCACTGAGGACTGCCCCGGCTCCTCCATGATTCCAGCCAGGATCAATTTGCCGTCGGGTTGCACGATAACATTGAAGGGCGTGCCTAAATAGGGTCCATCCGCGGCGAAATCCGCGACGAGCGATCCGTCCAAATTCAATTCCGCCAGGCCGGAACCGCCGACGCCATTGACGGATCCAAGGCCTGTTCCCCAAAGCAGGATTTTTTGATCCGGCGTCTCGGTAAAGTTGAAATAAGAAAAGACGGCATTCTCGACCTGGGGACTTTGAAACGTCGGATCCACGCTGCCATCGGTTTCCAAACGGATCAGGGTCAACACCGAGCGGGCGACATTCACCGAAACCAGAAGCGAGCCGGAAGGCTCGAGGTAAACTGTATCGACCACCGTATTGGAGTTGATGGCGGGAACGAAAGTCGTATCGAGCGAGCCGTCCGCGTTAAGCCGAGCGATGCCGTTATAGGCCACACCCGAAATGGAATTGAAGCTACCCCAAATATAAATTTTGCCACCCGGCGCCAAAACGGCCCCGGATATATTAGCCGGCGAGATAGTCGGCGGCGCGGCGACTGTGTAATCGACCGTTGGTGATTGAAAGGTCATATCCTGCGTGCCATCCGCATTCCATCGCGTGACGGAAGTGCCCAAGACCAGAATCTGCCCGTTGGCCAGAGCGCCAAATTGGGAATCGCCGGCGAGGCCGAGGACTTGGGAATAACCGAGATTGCTCACATCGATCGGGGTGAAGCTGGTATCGAACGCGCCGGTCGATTGAATGTAACGCTCCAAAAACAGGTCGCTCTGATTGTCGGCCCGTTGCACCAAATAAACGGTTCCGTTGGATGGCGTCAGATTAAAGGCGCCGGAAGCCGTGCTTTCCGCACTGCCGAAAAAACTCGTGTCCGTCGAGCCATCGCTGTTCTCGCGCATGACATAGTAACTTGTCCCATTCTGGACAAAGGTGCCGGTGAGCAAAATCTTGCCGTCCGATTGCAGGGTAATCCCGGTTGGGGCAAGTTGCTGCGCCTGAAAGCGGGGATCAGGCGCGCCCGCCTGACCGAATGCGCTCGACCCAGCCAGACTGAGGAACAGGCCGATGAAATACCACACGAACCTGCTCATTCGGAAGATACGAGCAGGCGTTAGCATGTTCGCAAGGTAGATATCTGCGGTGAAAAGGCAACTTCACACCGCGACGAAAGACTCTGCGAAAATTGCCGCCTACTTGATCGAAGCCCAAACGCGGCTCACGTCGTCGTGATCGTCCAGATGCTGGAGAAACTCGCCCACCTCGGCGCGCTGTTCCGGTGTGAGTTCCGGGAAATTCTTCGGGATGTAACCCATTTCGCTCGTGATGACCGTCCAGCCGTTCTTGCCCAGCCATTGCGAAACGGTGTGGAGCTGCGCGCGATCCGTGATGAACCGTGCGCCCGCTGTGCCCTCGGGAATATCGTCATTCTGCTCGTGGGTCAGCGGCTCGACTTCATTCGCACCAGCCTCGATTGCCGCCGCCTCGATATCCGACGCGGCATCGGGGTGGTGCGCTTCCACCAAGCCGACGTGATCGAATAAAAACTTGTTGCTGCCTGAAACGCCGAGCTGGCCCTTCTTGAAGAGCACGCGAATTTCTGGCGCGGTCCGGTTATGATTATCGGTCACCACCTCGACGATGACGGCAACCTTATGCGGCGCGTAGCCCTCAAAGGCCATGTGCTCCAGCGTCATTTTCTCGTCGCCGATGCCCGCGCCCTTGTTGATCGCGCGCTGAATCGATTCGCGCGAGACACTTTCCTTGCGCGCCTTTTCGCACGCTGCAAAGAGTCGCGCATTCCCGGAGGGATCGGGGCCGCCATGCTTGGCTGCGACTGAAATTTCCTTCAAATACTTTCCGGTCGACTGCGATTTTCTCAGCGAGGCGACCTCCCGTTTAGCGAGTAACCATTGACGTCCCATGCGTGAGATTAGCTTTGCCCGCGCGGGGCAGTCCACCTCTTTTCGGAGGGTTGGCCTCCCGGCCGGACCCATTTCAATTCGCAACCACATCATCAGGGTCAGGGCCGCAGCCAGATTACCCCGTTAATTGAAATGCTTGCACCCGGCGCTGGAAATGGCAAAGTACCCGTCCCGCCCGTGCGGGATTGGTCAGTTTCATTCGGGCTGTGGCTCAGCTTGGTAGAGCGCTCCGTTCGGGTCGGAGAGGTCCAGAGTTCAAATCTCTGCAGCCCGATTTTTCCATCAACGCCGGTTTCATCCGGTGTAAGATTTCATCGCCTTGCGCGATTGAGTTGAATGCAGAAATCTTTCCTCGCCTTCGCGCTCGTGGTTGGAATTGGATTATTCGCGCTGAAAGATCGCCTCGCCCACGCGGCGGACCAAACGATTCACGGCCCCTACTCAGTGGCGGAGCGTTTGCGGGAATATGGCACGTTGGTCGATGCGCGGCTCGCGCCCGATTTCGCGCGCGCGGGCGTGACTTACCCGCCCGCAGCGCTGACGCTGCTCGTGCTCAAGCAGGAGAAGCAACTCCAAGTCTATGCATCCGGTCTGCGTCTTGAACAACGATTCATCCGCGCTTACCCCATCCTTGCCGCCAGCGGTCATGCCGGCCCCAAACTGCGCGAAGGCGACGAGCAAGTACCGGAAGGAATCTACGCGGTGGAATCGCTCAATCCCAACAGCGCGTATCACCTCGCACTGCATGTCGATTACCCGAATGCGTTCGATCGCGCGCACGCGGCGTCCGATGGCCGGCGCCAACTCGGCGGCGACATCATGATTCACGGCAGTGACGTTTCCATCGGTTGTGTGGCAATGGGCGATGAGGCGGCGGAAGATTTATTTGTGCTCACTGCGAAGACCGGCCTGTCGCGTGTGCGGTTGATATTTTCGCCGATCGATTTCCGCGCCAACGGCACACTAGCCGATCATTTAATCAACAATTTCGCCGAGCCAGCGTGGACTCCCGAACTTTATACCCAGCTAAAACTTCTGCTAAGGACGTTGCCTTCACCTCCGAGACCATGAGGGAGGAGCGCGTTGCTAAGACAACTTTAAAAGCAATTGACTTCGTTCAACACCCTGCCATTAATAGCCAATTAAAGGGTTGGATAGATGTAAGGTTCAGATACTCAACTGCATTTAAATACCCACATTGAATCGAGGAAGTTCATTGTATGATTAATCGAGAGACTCGCCGCTTGGACGCTGAAAAAATCCGGCAGGAATTCATCAAGAGCACGAAGTTTAAGCTCACGCCCCGATACCCGTCCCTTTATCCCCGCGTGGTACCGCAGAATCCAACGCCGAACAAGCCTTAGCAGTTGTTACAAGCCTGCAACCCGCTTGGTTTCTTCCGGCGGGGTCAACTTCTCGCCGTGGTAATGATGGCCACGCGGGTGCCGCTCGACCACGGGTAGCTTCCGCCCTGGAATCCAAAACGCCCAGCGGCCCATGATGGCCAGAATACCGGGGACAAGCAGCAACCGGATAACGGTCGCATCCAGCAGGACCGCGAAGGAAAGCCCCACGCCGAGTTGCTCAATCTCCACCACGTCGCCGAACGCGAAGGAGAGGAACACCGCGACCATGATAAACGCGGCCGACGTGATTATGCCCGCCACACGCAAAAGGCCTTCCTGCACGGCAAGGTCCATATTGTGGTTATCCAACCAACTTTCGCGGACGGCGCTGAGGATGAAGACCTCATAGTCCATGGAGAGCCCGAACAACGCGCAAAAGCAAATGACGAGGACGACCGTGTTCAGGCCGTCGGTGGGGAAAAGATTGACCGTACGCGCACCCCAGCCGTCCTGAAAGCAGATAACCTGAAAGCCGTACGCGGCCATGACGCAGAACAAATTCAAGACGATCGCCTTCAACGAGACCAGGATCGAACGCATGAACGCCGTGAGCAGGAAGAACGTGCTGATCAGCGTGGCGAAGACGACCATCGGCAGCGCATTCATGATGACCCGGTCGGCCGACAGCGTGACGGACGGTAGGCCACCGAGATAATATTGGGGCCCGTTGGGCAGGGCCTTCGCGGATTCGTCCAGCGTCCGCGTGATTTGGTCCAGCCACTTGCGCGCCGTGGGCGATTGCGGGTCCGTTTTGCTCAGCATCAGAATGACGCTTTGCGAGGTATCACTCACGCTGGTCAGCAGCCCCATGCGCGTCTGCTGCGCGCGGCGGGAGCCCGAATTATCGGTGACCGACAGCACCTTCTCCGTGTTCGGCAATTGCGCGAGTCGATCGATGAGAGCCTTCTCTGCCGCGAGGCCGTCGGCGTTCATCCAGTCGGCCGAGGGATGCTGCACCAAAATCGTCGCTGGCATCATCCAGCCCGCGCCGAGATTTTTCGAGAGGCTCTCGTATCCCTGCCGCGCTTCCGATTTCGGCGGGATGTTCTTCGCCTCGATCGACGAAATATTGAGCCGGAAAAAGGGAATCGCCAGCAGCGCGAGAATCAGCAGGCCCAGCACCACGCAAACACCGCGGCGCCGCACCACGAACCGGCCCCAGTTATCGAGCATGCCCGTGCAGGCCTTCATCCGGACGACCGAGCAGATGGCCGTGCCGCCCCACTCGAGCTTGTTGCCGACCAGAAAAATCATCGCGGGCAACAGCGTCAGCGTCGCCGTCGCCACGCAGGCGACGACCAGCATGCCGCCGATGGCGATGGAGGTGAAGAACTCGAGCGGGATGAAGAGCAGGGTGAGAAATCCGCTCATCACCAGCACGGCGGAGGCCACGACCGTCTTGCCCGCCGTCTTGCGCGTGAGGGCCAGCGCCTCCTGCGTGGTCATGTGATTGGCACGCTCGCGGCGATAACGCGCGAGGTAGATGAGGCAGTAATCGATGCCGACGCCCAGCCCGATCATGGTGACGAGATTCGGCACGAAGAAGGTCACGCTCATCGGCACGAGAAACGGAATATGGCCGTGAGCGGTGGCGAAAAAGCTCAGGATGCCGAGCGTGCAGACGACGCCGAGCGTGGCAACCATGAGCGGCAGAATTGCCGCGATGGGCGTGCGGAAAACGAGCAGCAGAATGATGAACGTAACCGGCAGCGCGATCAACTCGCCTGAATGGAGCGACTCGGTCGAGGCCACATTCAAGTCCAGGAACAGCGCCGGGCCGCCGGTCACCCACGGTTTTTTTCCGCCGGGATAAGTCAGCTTCTCCACGTCCGCGCGCAAGCTCGGCACGATCTTCTCCGCCCCGCCGTAGGTGCTCGACTTCACCGCGATGAACGCCGCATGCCAGTCGGTCCGCGGCCAGTCCTCGATCATCACATTGCCGTCGGTGACATCATTGACCACCGCGTCGTCGGCCCTGATCGCCGCCAGCGTATTTTTCCACGCCGCATCGGCCTCGTCCGGCGGCAGGCCCTGCGCATCCCAGACCACGGCAGTCGGGAAGGCCAGCGCGGTGGAGAAATTCTTCACCACATTGATGCGCACCGTCTCCGGCGGCGTCCCAGCCATGCCGCTGAGCGTGCTTTGGATGCGGCTGGTAAACTGCACCGCCAGCGGCGCGAAGACCACGACCATCGTGACCCAAAACATCAGGCTGATGACTGCGTGCCGGCGCGAGAAAAGGCGTTTAACCGGCAATACTTCCCCGGGTCCCGGCGCGGAGCCGTTCTCGGTAACATGGCCTGCGGGGCGACGCGAGTCGCCCGGGCGTTTTGAGCTTACTTCTGTATCCAAGTTCCGTTTTCCTTCTGGATCCACTCGCCGGGGAAGGCGCGGTCGCGCCATAACTGAGCATAGTCGCTTTCGATCATCTCGAGCGGTTTATTTTGTGCCTGCGCGTTAGAAAGATAGAGGAACGCCCGGTCGGCATTTTCCGCCGAGATGATGCCGTTGGCATAGGCCAGGTACTTCGCGTCATCCGGCGTCTTGCGCAGGTCGAGATAGCCGTCGCGGTCCTCGCCCACGATCCCGTTGTTCTTCAGTTGCTGGATTTCACCCGAACGCAACCGGCGATTGGCCGCGATCTCGAGGCTCGATTGCTCCTCTTTCGCCTTGGTCGGCGCCGTTTTTTGGTAGACATCCAACTTGACCGCGACGTCCACCTTCACCGGATCCGGCGTGGCAAGATTGATGGTGGGCGAGCAACCGGCCATGATCAGGGCACCAAGCACAAGAGCCATCAGATGCGGCGCGCCGATTGGAAAATGAAAAGTGCTCGGAGAAAAATTCACGATCGCAGGTAACTCCCGACCGGCGCCTCAGGCGAAAATCGAAATAGTTTCGGGATTCTGGCCGATGTCTGCGCGCTTGGCAACCTTCGATCAAGGCACTTTCTCCATACCCCGAATCCGTCGTTGCCACCCTTTCCACGATTGGTTACATTACACCGATTTAACTAGAGCCCTTTTTGCTAGGAAATAAATGCCTCTCACCGGAACCCTCGCCGAATTTCCGCTTCCCGAAGTTCTGCTCCTTATCGGGTGCAGAACCGGACGGCTGCGCCTTTTCGGCGCGACCGATTTCGTCCCGATGGAAATCGACTTGTCCGAAGGCCAGGCGCACGGGCTCCACATCGGCGACACCCTGGTCACCGTCACGCCGCAGATCGTAGCCGAACTGAGCCTGCTGGTGGAATCGGGCGACGGCCTGTTCGAGTTCGCCGCGCAGCCGATCGTCTCCGTCCCGCGCGAGGATCCCCTGCCCATTTCCGAACTCGTCATGCTGCTCGTCCTCCACGTCGATGAAAAGCTGGCCAAGCAAAACGCGCTCCTCGCGCCGCAGCTCTTCTATATGCTGGAGACGCCGACGCCCAATCCGGTCATCAAGCCCGAGCTAAATCTTTTCTACCTGCAAAGCCGCCAACTCCTTTCCGGCGGCGTCCGCGCCGAGGACCTCGCCGAATACCTCGGTCTGGAGGAAACGCTGGTGAAGCTCAGTCTCGACAACCTGCATCAGCTCGGCGTGGTGAAGCTGCTGGAAACCTCCGACGTCGAGTCGCTCCGCGAAATGATGCTCGAACAGGAAATCTCCGAAAAGAGCAGCGAATTTCAAATGGCCGTCGAAGCCAGCGACCTTATCCGACGCACCGGCAAGCTGCTGAAACTGCCGAATGTGAAGGGCTGAGCCCATCCCTTCATCACGGCCCGCACAACCGCCTCAACTAAAGCTGTCGTTCAAGCGGCTTCCGTTGATCGCGGTAATAGCTCCACATGATTAACCCCGCTAGGGCGTCGAGGGCGTTTCACCCTTCGTCGGCCCCACGGCGTCCGACAACTTCAGCGGACCCAGCGGATGTAGCGCAACATCGAACTGCCGGATCCCGACCGGTCCCTGCAACAGCAGTGTGCTTGTGCCGCCCGCCGGCTGGTAATCCAGCTTCAGGCTGCCCGAGGTATAGGGATAGTGCCGGAACGCATTGATCGCGATCTTCGCCGCGTCCCGCTTCAGCGTGATCCAGTCGCTTGGTATGCGATCAATCAAGTCATCCATCGACTTGATCTCCAACTGACCCGCGTTCGGCAGCGTCA
Organism: uncultured Candidatus Methylacidiphilales bacterium; assembly: GCA_964657775.1. Lineage (GTDB taxonomy): Bacteria > Verrucomicrobiota > Verrucomicrobiia > Methylacidiphilales > UBA1321 > JABDGH01. The sequence goes on from CAZZWT010000007.1 coordinate 11,851, forward strand.
GCAGCCCTTTGCAATTCAAAATCTCCGTCACCTGACCCTGCACCCCGATGCTTCCGTCCAGCTCTCCGGTCAGCTTCACGTACTTGCCCACCAGCTTCTCCGCAATCGGCTGGCAGTTCACTTTGTCGCAAAACAAATCGGCATTCCACGTGAAGCCCTTCGTGTAATAGAACTCGAAGTTCCCGCTCAAGTCGCCACCCTCGCACTTTCCGTAGAGCTTTCCGTAAACGCCGTTCGGGTCGAACGTCACCGTCGTGCTGACGTCCTTCGCCGGAATATTGTTCCACGACACCTCGTCGATGTTGATCGTGTTCACGACGTTGTTCGCCGTCGCATCCTTCGGCGGCCAGCTAAAGAAAAGGTTCCCGCGCAGGTTCGCGATCCGCACCTTGTAGTCGGGATAATCCTGGTCGAGCCGGTAGATCGGCACCGTCGCCTTCGCGCTGACTTGGTTGAGCTGGTCGAGCCGGATATCCTCCACACTCGTTCCATAATAAAACGGCAGATGCACCACCGGTTGCCCGAACGCGTTCACCGCCAGTTGGCCGTACTGCACATCGAAATGGCCGATCGTCCACGGCGCGCTCAGGGCCGTGTTCGTCGTCGGGGCGTTGTGCGCCTCGCGGATTTCCTTCGTCAGCCAGAACAGGTCTTCTCCCAGATAAATGGTCGGCCGAATCATCTCCACCTCATGGATGTGGTGGTGCCAGATTTCGGTGTAAGTGTAGTGCAGGCGGGTCAGCGGAAAAAAGAAAACCGGCGAAACCGGATCGACCGGCGACACAATTGCGACGTTGACGATTTCCGTCACGCGGTCCAGCGACATCTCGGGGCTCGAATCGGGTGCGCCCAGCCGCAGGCCGTTGATCACAATCGGATGCAGCACGCCCAGGCGCACGGGGATGGATGTTTCCTCAATGAGATTGTCGAGCATCAACGTGCCCCGGCTGATCTCCAGGCGGGCGATGACCCAATCGAGGCCCTGCCCGTTTCCCGGCCCCATCTTGTCCATCGCAGTATAGAGCGGCTTGGTAAAAAGTTGGCCGCCGAGAATTTGTACCTTGGCCAGATGATGTTGCCACAGGCCCCACGGGCTGGCGGTGATCACCACCGCATCGGCATAAAAAAAACCGCCGATCTTGACGTCATCGATCTCGAGCGTGCGCCGGTTCAGCCAGATGACCCGGCCGGTCGTCGAGGGATAGGGCAACATCGCCAGCGCCTTGTTGACGATGCGCTTGGGGTGCAGCCGGATCGTCACCACCGTACCGCAGCCCCACATCGTGAAGATGAGCAGGATGCTGAACAGGTAAACACGGATGCGATGCCAGTTATGTTTCCGCCGGAAAAAACGGACGACCGGATTCGTCGAGACCACGGGCGCTGCTTCTTTGGGCGGCGGGGTGGGTTCGCTGGAATCAGGCATGGCTCAGGTATAAGAAAAGCGGATTTAGCCGCAAAAGAACACAGAGAATGCGAGAAAGAGAGGGCGGTCGAGTTTTGACCGAATTACCGAGTTTTCGGAATGAACGGAACTGGGGAAGAAATGCTGGTTTGCTTCACGCTAACACCCGCCTCCAATTCGTCCCCCACTTCTTCAGACCCTCTGCAGTCCTCTGTGCGAAATTTTCCCCTGCAGTCATTCCGTCAATTCCGAAACCTCCGTCATTCCGTCAAATCCGCCACAACCTCGCCCCTATCTCTTAAATAACGCCAGCGCCTTCAACCGCTGCTTTTCGTGTTCCACGATCGGCTTGGGGTACGCGGACGAATCAACCTCCGGCACGTACTGATGGATATAGCGTCCCTCGGGATCAAACCGCTCCGCCTGCGACGTCGGGTTGAAAATGCGGAAGTAAGGCTGCGCGTCCGTCCCCGTGCTTGCGCTCCACTGCCAGCCGCCGTTGTTCGAGGCCAGGTCCGCATCGATCAGTTTCTGCATGAAATACCTCTCGCCCCATTGCCACGACACGAGAAGATCCTTCGTCAAAAAAGACGAGACAATCATCCGCACCCGGTTATGCATCCAGCCCGTGGTGTTGAGCTGCCGCATCCCCGCATCCACGATGGGGAACCCTGTCCGGCCCTCGCACCAAGCCTTGAAATAATGCTCGTTGTTCTCCCATTCCAAACTGGCGTATTGCTCCTGAAAGGCCGTTTCCTCCACCTGGGGGTAGTGCCACAAAATCTGCCGGTAGAAATCGCGCCAGATCAGCTCGTTCTCAAAAATCGACACGTCTTTTGTTACGGAACGGTGACGTTGCCTCGACTTTTCCGCGACATCCAACACGGTTCGGGGAGACACCGTCCCGATCCGCAAATGAGGCGAAAGTCGCGATGTTGCCGAGCGGAAAGGGAAATCACGGCCCTGTGCATAGGTTAACAAGTCCGCTGCGGCAAACTCCTTCAGCCGATCGTCCGCTGCCTTTTCGCCCGCAGGCGGCACTGAGATCTCGACCTCAAAACCAAGCTGCTTCGCCGTTGGCAGCTCGATCGTCTTGGGTTCTTTGAAACCCGTCGGTCGTCGGAACTGCACCATCGGTAACACAGTCTCTTTTGACCGAAGCCGCCACGATCTCGCATAGGCTGAAAAGACGCGATAAGGCTGCCCATCATCCTTCAGCACCTCGCCCGGTTCCTGCAACACACCGTCCTTGAAACTGTGGACGGACAATCCCATCGACTCCGCCAGTTTCTGCATCGAACCATCACGCTTCCGCGCGCCCGGCTCGTAATCGCGATTGAAGTAGAGCGCGGTCGCGCCCGTCTCGCGCCAGAGGGAGCGCATTTCCTCCTCCACCGGCCCGTGGCGCAGGATGAGCTTCCCTCCCGCTCCAGCGATATCGCTTTCCAGCGAGCGAAGACATTCCAGCATGAACCCGACGATGGGCGCGCCGGTGTCGGACGCTTTCAGGATGCGCGGATCGAAGATGAAGACCGGGATGACCACGTCCGCCCAAGCCGTGGCGGCGTGCAGCGCCGTGTTATCACCTAAACGCAGGTCGGCGCGGAACCAATGAACTGCAAGTTTTAAGGGCACCCCGGACAGTAGCTGAAAACTCGCAATCTCCAACTGGAAATCGCATGGCGATCGAGCAGCCTGCCGGGGCTCCAGGGTGTTACGGTTAATCGATCAGGCGACGGCCCGTTCGGAGTTTTTCTTGGGTGCCGCCGGGGGAATACGGTAGCGCGGGACGGCCACGATCGGATTATCCGCCAAACGGCGGCGGACAATAGCTGCGGCGTGGGCCAGGGGGCTGCGTTCGTCCGTCAAGGGGATGGGAGCGAACATGAAGATAGGGGATATATTCATAATGTTTTGTCTGATACTTTAATACTGAGCGGTAAGCATCCAATAGTTTACCAAATAGTCAAGTATTACGTCTACGTAATACATAATATTAGTTTGCGTGAAAGGTTGCGTGAAA
>CAZZWT010000007.1:15288-24872 GCA_964657775.1 uncultured Candidatus Methylacidiphilales bacterium
CTCGTATAGCATTTGGATAAGTCGGTTCTCACGCCACAGAGGAGAAATTCAGAAACCAAAACACGATGGACGTCATTTTACGCAAATATCGTGATAATGCACCACTACAAAATAACGGTAAAATATATTTCCTAAAAATCGGATGTGTTACGCAGAGTTCGCGTTTGCTCGTCACCCAAAGCGTACTATGTTGCCAGAGCATGGACGCCGTAACGGAATCGCCACTTTTGTTCCATGCCTGATGCCGCCGAAATTTTGATCGAAGGCCATGTCCAGCGCCTTGGCCGCGCCCTTCACCAGCAGCTTCGCCACGACAAGCCCGGACTTTTTAACCCCGCCTACTGGCAGGGCATCATGCTCGATTGGACCATGCGGGACACGGCCCTGAAGACCGACCTCTTCCGCCTTGTCGATGCCTTGCCCGCACTTGCCACCGACGAGCAGATCGCCCGCCACGCCCGCGAGTACCTCCTCGCCGGCGACCGCGATCTCCCGACCGGTCTCGGCCTCGCCCTGCGCACCACCGCCAATCCTCTCGCCGGGTCGATCTCCGCCTTCGTGATCAAGAACCAGGTCCGCCGCATGGCCGAGCGCTTCATCGTCGGCCGGGATGCACGCCATGCCCGCCGACAGCTGAGGAAATTGTGGGACACCGGCTTCGGCTTCACTGTCGACCTGCTCGGCGAGGCCACGGTGAACGCCGCCGAATCCGACGCCTACGCCCAGCGCTACGCGGATTTGATCGGGTTCCTCCCCGGCGAGACCGCAGGCTGGCGCGCCAACCCGATCTTGGATCAAGGTTCCGGCGGCACCATCCCGCGCGCCAATATTTCGCTGAAGCTCTCCGCCATGGACCACCTCCTCGATCCCGCCGATCCCGATGGCGGCGTCGCGCGCTTGCTGCAAAAAGTGCGTCCCCTGTTGCAACGCGCAAAGGAGCTCGGCGCCTTCATCAACTTCGATCTCGAGCAATGGAACCTGCATGAAATCACCTATCGCCTCTTCGAGCGGGTCGCGCTCGACCCCGAATTTGCCACGTGGCCGGATCTCGGCATCGTCGTGCAGGCCTATCTCAAGACGGCCGCCGACGACCTCGACCGACTCGCGGCCCTGAGTCAAAGGCGGGGCGCACCGGTGACCGTCCGCCTCGTCAAGGGCGCCTACTGGGATTACGAAGTGATTCAATCCGGCCTGCGTGGCCACGTCTGCCCGGTCTTCACCCAGAAGAACCACACCGATGCGAATTACGAGAGCCTCACGCGCCGCCTCATTGACCATCGCGCGCACCTCCACGCCGCGTTCGGCACGCATAACCTGCGCTCGCTCTGCGTCGCGCTCGCCCAAGCCGAAAGCGCGGGCCTCAAACCGGGCGACTTCGAAGTGCAGATGCTCTTTGGCATGGCCGAGCCGGAGCGCGAGGCGGTGCGCCACCTCGGCCATCGCGTGCGACTCTATGCGCCGGTCGGCGACCTGCTCACCGGCATGGCCTACCTTGTCCGCCGCTTGCTGGAAAACACGTCTAACTCCAGTTTCCTGCGGCTGAGCCATCACGATCAGGCGGACTTGGGCGAACTGCTCGCGCGGCCGGACCCCGCCCCCGCATCCTCGCCCGAAATTGGCGATGGGAAGCGCGATCTCCACGCGCCGTTCGAGAATTCTCCCCTCGCCGATTTTACCATCACCGCGACCCGCACCGCCTTCGCCCAAGCCATCGCGGAGGCCGAAAGACAAATGCCGTGGCAAGTACCGGTCGTGATCGACGGACACGCCCGTCCCCACGGCGCCGCTCTTTTTCACATCTCGCCGAATGACAAAACGCGGATCGCCTCAAGCACCGACTCGGCCACGCCCAACGATGTCGATCAAGCCATCACCGTCGCCCAAAAAACCTGGCCCGCGTGGCGCGACCTGCCGCTCGAAACTCGCGCTGCGCGGATCAACGACCTCGGCGCGCGCCTCGAACGCGACCGCCTCCGCCTCACCGCGATGGAAGTTCATGAGCAGGCCAAGCCGTGGCGCGAGGCCGATGCCGATGTCGCGGAGGCGATCGATTTTTGCCGCTACTATGCCCGCCAGGCGCTGCTCGAACTTTCCCCGCGCACCCAGGGCCGCCTCCCCGGCGAAACGAACACGCTGCTGTACGAAGGCCGCGGCCTTTGCGCCGTCATCGCGCCGTGGAATTTCCCGCTCGCCATTCTCTGCGGCATGACCACCGCCGCGCTCGTTGCCGGCAACGCCGTTCTGCTCAAGCCCGCCGAGCAGGCCACGGCCATCGCCCACGCGTTTCACCAGCACGCGCTCGCCGCAGGCATTCCAGCCGGTGTTCTCGCCTTCCTGCCCGGCCCGGGCGAAAGCGTGGGGGACGCGCTCGTCCATCACCCCGGCGTGGTGCAGATCGCCTTCACGGGCAGTCGTGACGTCGGCACCGCCATCCTCCGCCACGCGGCCGAGATCGTGCCCGGCCAGCACATGATCAAGCGCGTCGTCTGCGAAATGGGCGGCAAGAACGCGATCATCGTCGATGACGATGCCGACCTCGACGAGGCCGTCAACGGCGTCCTCGGCAGCGCCTTCGGTTACGCGGGCCAGAAGTGCTCCGCCTGCTCGCGGCTCATCCTCGTCGGCCATATCCGCGAGACCTTCCTCCACCGCCTCAAGCTCGCCGCCGAAACCATCGTGCCGATGAGCGCCACCCGCGCCGAGTGCCTGCTTCCGCCTGTCATCGACCAGCCCAGCTACGATAAACTCATGGCCATTATCCGCGAACCGCGCGCCAACGTTCTCTATCGCGGCGCCGCCGCTGAAACCGGCTGGTTCGTCCCGCCCGCCATCTTCGAAGTGGACGATCCGGATCATTCGCTCCTGCAGCGCGAATTGTTTGGGCCCATCTTGACGGTCTTCGCCGCGCGTGATTTCAACCATGCGCTCGAAATCGCCAACGCCAGCGAGTTCGCGCTCACCGGCGCGGTCTATTCTCGCAGCCCCCGCCATCTCCAGCGTGCACGGGAAAATTTCCGCATCGGCAATCTTTACCTTAACCGTGGCTGCACCGGCGCGCAGGTCCATCGCCAACCCTTCGGCGGCTTCAAAATGAGCGGCGCCGGCACCAAGGCGGGCGGGCCGGGTTACCTCCTCAACTTCGCTGAAATGCGCGTGATCACCGAGAACACCATGCGCCGCGGCTTCGCCCCAGAGATTTTGTAAGCAAATGGTAGCCGGCGCAGGCCCTGCGCCGAAAGTCGTTGCGCGAGCACGCGCGACGATCCGGGCTCCCTCATTCCAAGAACGACGTCCTCTTTTCATTCGTAAAAGCCAAGCGTCCCGCGGCGGCCGCTCCCGGCGCAAGAACCTGAGCCGGCTACCTTTTCCACGGAAGAGATTTTGCGTGATCGCCGTCCCGGAACCATTATGCTGATACTTTAGTTCCACGATTTATTCTATGCTCGTACTCGTCGCCGACGACCTTGATGTCAACCGCAAGCTTTTGAGAACCCTCTTGACCGTGGAAGGCTACAACGTGGTCGAGGCGAACAACGGCGTGGATGCCTTCAACTTGCTCCAAGGCGCCACCGTCCCCGTGGTTGGACTCATCGACTGGGAAATGCCCGAAATGGAAGGCATCGAGGTTTGCCAGCAAACGCGCAAGCTCGAGTTCGCGCCGCCGATTTATCTCATCCTCCTCACCGTCCGCGACAGCAAGCAGGACATCGTCGCCGGCCTCTCCGGCGGGGCCAACGATTACATCACCAAGCCGTTCGACAAGACCGAGCTCCTCGCCCGCGTCAGTATCGGCAAGCAGATGGTGCAGCTTCAGCAAAACCTGAACGAGCGCGTGGCCGAACTGCGCGAGGCGCTCGCCTCCGTCAAGCAGCTCGGCGGTCTGCTCCCCATCTGCAGCTACTGCAAGAAAATCCGCGACGATCACAATTACTGGCAGCAGGTCGAGTCCTACGTCGGCGAGCATTCGCACGCCAAGTTCAGCCATTCCATCTGCCCGGAATGCTACGAGGAAATCGTCAAGCCGCAGATGGTCCAGCTCGGCGTCGACCCCGACGCTCCCTCGCCGGGCACGCCGACCTCGTAGCGCCAATCCAGGTAGGGGGCGTATGAAGAGTGGCCCGGGCTATTTGTTGCCCCAACCACCCAACCAAATCGCCGCAATCCGGCTGGCAATTGAGGCGTCTGCCGGTAGAACTGTCGCGATGCATCGCTGCTTCGTCGTCTTGCTCGGAGCACTGGGCTTCGTCATGGCCGCGGTTCTTCCCGCTTGGGCGCAGACTGACAACAACGATTGGGATGATTACGATACTGCCACGGAAAAGCGCGCCGACGCGCTCTATAACGCCGACCGCTTCCTCGATGCCGAGATCGTTTACCGCGAAGTCCTTGACCGCCATCCGCAATCGGTCTCGGCTTTGCTCTACCATGTCAAGGGCCTACTCGCGTTGGATCGTTATGATGAGGCGCTGACTGAAAGCCGCAAGGCGGTTGCTCTCAATGACAACAACGGACCCGCTCACGAATGGCTCGGCATGTCGCTGTTGCTTTTGCATCACAACGACGAGGCGCTCCGCGAGTTCGTGCATTCCCTGATGCTCTCACCCAGCGAACCGACTACCATGATCTGGCTGGCTGGCACTTATTATCAGAAAGGCGACCTGGACAAGGCCGATCGCCTTTTTCAAGCGCAGTTCATCTCCGAGGACGAAAAGTCGCAGGCGTATACCGCGTCGTTGATCGGCGATTTCTTTCGCAAAATCGGCAAGGGCCAGGAGTCGATCAAATGGTGGAAAAAATCCTACGCCTTGGGCAACACTGATGCGGCAAGGTACCTCGAATGGGCCTACAGCGGCCTCACGCCCGGTTTCCCCTACGACCCCGGCGAAAGCGCCTATTGGCAAAGGCGCGGGCCCAACGACCCCTACTCTTGGTTTCCCCGCCTTGCCTGCGCGGACCCAATCGTCGCCTGGGGGCTCGTTCTCATCGTCCTCGCAACGGTCATCATCCTGCCATGGCTTTCGATCGGGATCGTCGCGCTGCTGCCCGCCCGCGGCCTCATTAACGAGCCGACTTTCCCGTGGATGGAACGGGCCCGGCGCGCCTGGCCGTTCATGATTTTTCTTTCTCTCGGCGTGATGTTGATGCCGATGCTGGACTGGGTCAGCGCGTTCAACATTCCAGGCTCCCTCCTGCCTATGCCGAAGTGGGTATTTTTGTGGATCGTCACCCTCACCGGAATCTGGGCGACCAACGCAGTCGCCGTTCACTGGGCGCGCCTTTACCGCACCGACGCCGGCACGACGTGGGAAAACATCAAGGACACCTTCGTCGTGCTGCTCTTGCGCGGAAGCGCCGTCATCCTCTTCATCGTGGCCGGGTTGAGTCTCCCTTCCGAATTCAACTGGCGCGCGGCGCTGATCCTCGCCGCCGCCGTGCTCGCCTATTTCTACGTCCAGTTTGGCGGATGGATCCGGTTGGCGAGCCTGATCCGTTTGCTCATTCCGGCCGGGCCTGACTTGGTCCACGACGCCGCGGAACTTGCCCGTGCGCGCAACCTGCCTGCGCCCAGCGTCTGGCTGCTGCGCTGGCGCAAGGCCAACGCGTTCGCCTTTCCCTTCTCCAACGCGATCCTCGTCACGGAAAATCTCCACGCCATTCTCAACCGCGAGGAAATCCGGGCCATCCTCGCTCACGAACTCGCCCACCTTTGTGAAGATCGCCGTACCCGCGCCATGCGTCTTCTCACGCCGTTGCTTCTGCTGCCCATGTTCAGCGTGGGCCTCTGGGCATCGTCCTATTTTTTCCTCGTGCTCGGCGCCTGTTACCTCCTTTTCCTCGTCGCGGCTCTGTCCATGCGTAAACGCGCGCGTCGCATGGAGGAACGCGCCGACGCTTTTGGCAAAGAAGCCGAAAGCGAAGCAGGCGTTTACCCGCGCGCCCTCGCGAAACTCTACGAGGAAAATCTCGTCCCCGCCGTCATGCCCGGCAAACGCCATGTCCACCCGCACCTTTACGATCGCCTGCTCGCCGCCGGTATTACGCCCGATTACCCTCGCCCGAAACCGCCCGGCCGCTGGGGCATCGCCGCGGGCGTTGGGGCCATCGCCATCCACGGCACGTGCCTGTGGGCGCTTTGGTTCTGCTTGTTTTAGCCAAACATTTTGACCAACCCCGATTTCGCGAGAGCCTCAAGCATTGAAAAATTTACGTTCGCACTTTGGAGAAACGCTCGGCGTGGCCGGTCTTCTCGGACTTTTGATTTTCTTCCTCACGATTTCCTGGCGGCGCTGGCCCGACCCCGTGATCGATTTCGGGCGTGAACTTTATCTGCCTTGGCGGCTGTCGCACGGGGCAGTTTTGTACCGCGATGTCGATGATGTCTACGGGCCGCTCTCGCAATACCTGAACGCCGCGCTTTTCACCGCCTTCGGTCCGGGACTGATGGTCCTTGTCGCCGCCAACCTGCTCGTCCTCGGCCTCATCGTGGCGCTGATTTACTTTCTCTTCCGCCGCGCGTGGGGGGCCGGCGCAGCTTGGCTCTCGAGCGCCCTTTTTATCTCGGTATTCTCCGCGTCGCAATTCGGTGATACGGGGAATTTCAATTACCTCACGCCGTATTCCGAGGAAACGACGCACGGCCTCTTCGTTTGCCTGGTGTTAGTCTTCGTCCTGACCCGTTGGGTGGAAAACGGCACGCGTGCCGGAAGTTTCCTCGCCGGTTTTCTCTGCGGCCTCACGCTCGTCCTCAAGCCCGAATTCATGCTGGCCGGCGCCGCGCTTCTCGCCACGGCCTGGTGGCTGCAAAAATCCGCTGCGAAGATTGATCTCCTTCTCCTGCTTGCTGGAGGAATTCTTCCCACGCTCCTTTTCACCGGCTTTTTTGCCGTCTCCCTGCCGTTACCGGAAGCAGCCAGCGCCGCGAGCCGCGCTTGGTGGAACGCCTTCTCCCCCCGTTACAGCAACTACGGCCTTGAGCTCACCTTCCTCGGCCTCGACCAACCCGCGCTCAATTTGAAAAACCAATCCGTCTCGCTCATCTGGGCCGTCCTTCTTTTCACCGGCATCGCCGCCGCCGCCGGGCGCTGCGATAAAATGGCTCCACACTCTCTTTATCTCCTAGCAACCGGCTTCCTTACTGCCTTTGTCCTCTGGACGTCACTCCACCTCATCCATTGGGAGCGGGCGGCGCGCTGCCTGCCGGGTTTGCTGCTGATCGTCATCGCCCTCATCGCGGCGCGCCTGCTTCGCCAGCCTCGCGCGCGCGAAATCGCCCCGCGCCTCCTGCTTGCCGTTCTCGCCACGGCGCTGCTCGCGCGCATGATTCTCCGCCCCCGCGTTTTCGATTACGGCTACTACCAAGCCGCCCTCGCCGTCCTGATCCTCCCTGCCTTCCTGCTCGCCGAAATTCCCGCGTGGCTGAAGATGAAACGGCGCGGAACGCTCGCGCTCACCGCCGCCGTGCTCGCCCTCTTCGTCCCCGGCGCGGCCACGCTGGCCGCCATCTCCTACCAAAACCTCTGCGTCAAAACCATCCCCGTCGGCACGGGTGCGGACCGCTTCTATTCCTCGTCTCTCGACCCCACCGGCGCGCTCGTCGATTCCGTCAGCGGTGCCCTTCGCTCCCATACGGAAAACTCCACGCTCCTCGTCCTGCCCGAGGGCGTCATGATCAACTACCTCGCCCGGCTGCCCAGCCCGATCGCGCCCTACGCCTATTACGCGTCCGCCACCGCGGACGGCCGCGAAGACCAAATCGTTGCCGATCTCCAGTCGCACCCGCCGGACCAGATCGTCATCATCAGCCGACCGCTGCTCGAGTACGGCATCGCGCGCTACGGCGCCGACCCCGACGAAGGACGGCAACTCATCGACTGGGTCAAGCGCAACTACGTCGTCGCCTACGCGCGCGGCGGCAACCCGCTCGACATCACCACCTACGGCGTCCTCGTCCTCTCGCCCAAATATCAGATAGACGCCCCGAGGCCGAATCGCTAATTTGTCTCATGCCGAGCAGCGTCATGTCGCAGCGCCAATCGTGGCCTAAAAATCTCGCCAGCCTCCCGCTTTTCAAGCAAGTCATCGGGTTCCTCTGGCTCGCGCTCTACATCGTCACCTTTCTCTCGCTGCTTTCCTACGATCCGGCTGATGTCGCGTCGAATAGTTATCCGCCCAATCCCATACCCTCCAACTTCATCGGCCCGGTTGGCGCGGGGCTGGCCTGCCTTCTTTATTACGCACTCGGCTTCGGAGCCTATATCTTCCCGCTGCTCGCGCTTTGCTGCTGCGTGGCCAGCTTTCTCGGCATGGACATCAAGTGGACATGGAAACCAGTCTGGCTCCTTTTTTTCGTCATAAGCACCTGCGCGTTGCTTGATCTTCAGCCGTTCGGCAAGCAGATGATCCTTCACTTGGCCAATATCGACAGCCCCGGAGGCATCGTCGGCGGATTCATCATTTCGCTTTGCCAACCTTTCGGGCGCGTCGGCGCTGGCGTCGTCTTCTCCACCACGATGTGCGTCTCCGCCATTTACCTTTTCAACGTCAACCCGGTGCTGACTGTCCTCGGCGCCTTCTCCTTCTACCGCGACTGGCAGGCCCGCAGCGAGGAAGAGCGCTTGGAAAAAGCACCGCTGGAAGAGAAGCTCGAACTACAGCGTCAGCGCAACCAGCGCAAAATCGAGGAGCTGCAACGCAAGGCCGCGCTTGAGGGCAAGTCCGCGCCGTTGCGCAAGCCTGAACCGGTGAAAGAGGAGGAGGAAGAGCCTTCCCCGGTGATCAAGTTCGCCATTCGCCGCCCCGAGCAGGACGATGAGCCGGAGCCCGTCGTCAAGGTCCCCATGGCCGCGATGAAGACGGATAAAGCTAACGACAAACCGGCGAAGAAGGCCGATCCGAATTTGCTGCCCACCGACAACAAAGTCGACGACGAGGATTACATCCTGCCCTCGCTCGATCTCCTCGAAGCCCCCGCCGGCAAGGCGCGCGATGCCGGCTTGAGCGAGGACCAACTCAACCAAAATCTCCTGCTCATTATCGAAACGTTGAAGCGTTTCGGCGTGAAGGCCGAGGGCCGCGAAATTACCCCGGGCGCGACCATCACGCGTTACGAAGTCTTCCCCGGCGAAGGCGTGCGCGTCGACAAAATCACCAGCCTGAAAAAGGACATCTCCCGCGTCCTGCGTGCCGAGCGGCTCAACATCCTCGCGCCCATTCCCGGCAAGGACACCGTCGGCATCGAGATCGCCAATTCCAACAAGGTCGCCGTCTTTCTGCGCGAACTGCTCGAGTCGCGCGACTGGCGCAACACCAACGCGAAAATCCCCATCGCGCTCGGGAAGGACGTTTACGGCAAGACGCTCGTCGCCGATCTCGCCGGCATGCCGCACGCGCTCATCGGCGGCACCACCGGCTCCGGAAAATCGGTCTGCATCAACTGCATCCTGATGAGTTTGCTCTACAAGTTCAAGCCGAGCGAACTGCGCCTCATCCTCATCGATCCCAAGCAGGTCGAAATGCAGGTCTACAACACCATCCCGCATCTCGTCGTGCCCGTTGTCACCGATCCCAAGAAAGTCATGCTCGCG
>CAZZWT010000008.1:0-24094 GCA_964657775.1 uncultured Candidatus Methylacidiphilales bacterium
CAAGACGCCGGTGATTTGTCCCTGGGACATCGGCGTGCTCGAAGCGCTGCCGATGGATTGCGTCATCAGCTACGAATCGCACAGCGCCGTGACGATGGCCGCCGCCCTGCGCACTTTCCTGAAGATGTCCGAGGCGGACCGGGCCGCGCTGGCGGATCGAGCGCTTACCGCTGCGGCGGTGGCGTATGATGAGGTGAAGCTGACGGCGCGGTTGGAAACTTTATACGATACGCTTTTTGACTCCCTCTGAAAAAGACAGGTTTCGCACAGAGGACTTCAGAGGGCCGAAGAGTGGCAGGCAAAAGCCAGGTAAAATAAGGAAGGATTAACGCGATCTCTGGGATTGGGGCAGCGGAGGGCCGGCTAACTCGCATCCCAACTCCCCTGCCTTTCTCTTCGGCCCTCTTCAGTCCTCCGTGCGAAACCTTCCCCTTCAGTTCAGCTTGGGTGCGGCGGTCTGGAAACCGGCTTCCTTATCCGGCTCCGGCCCGGCGGAATTGGGGCGCATCTTCTGGTAGAGATTTTCGCGGAAGCGTTCCGTCTTGGTCTCGAAGAAGCGATAGAAGAGATACGACAAGGCCACGCTGATTGCGATGCTCACCGGGCCTAGCGCCCACTGCGCGCCGTGGGCTTGGAAAAACGGCACGGTCGCCTTCAACACATGCGGATGGATGAGATAACAGGGATACGAAAGCTCGCCGATCAGCCGGTCGGTGCGGTTGCGACAGGTGAGGGTGAAGAGCAGCGGCACCATCAAGAAGACGAGCGGAATCCAGAGCAGGAACAGCTCGTCGTTGAGCGGATAGCGATTGTAATCGAGCCCGATGATGGCGAAGAGAACGATGAGCCACCAGTGCTTCGTGCCCAGGCGGCGGAGTTGATCCGCATGCGTTTTGTAGATGATGTAGCCGAGCGAGCCGGCCATGAAGAAGAGGAGATTCGCCGGGAACAGGAAATAGATCCAGTGATGCGAATCGTCCGGAATGAGCAGGAACATCGCCGCCCGCACGCCGAAGCTAATCCCGAAAATAGTGAGCTGCACCCGCACCGGCCGCCGCACCAGAAACGGCGCCAGCAGGTAAAAGGAAAACTCCACGGCGAGCGACCATGAGCTGCCGATGAGAAGAAAGCGTGAGCAGTTGACCGGCGTGACCGTGCCCTGGTGCCAGGCGTAGACGAGCTGGCCGGTGACGGGATCGAGGTTCGTCATCATCAGGAGGTCCTGACCGAAGATGACGAGGTTCTCGAACACCAGCACGGCGAGGCCGAACGGCGAGAGGAGATGCCAGCTCTCCGCAAAATTACCGAGACTGCCCCACCAGTTACCGGTCACGGCCATGACGGTGAGGTCTACCGCGACTACCGCGAGAATGAGGACAAGGTAGCTGGGGTAAAGGCGGAGAAAACGCTGCGTGATGAAGGTGAGGTATTGGCCGGGCTGGTTGTATTTTTCGTTAAGGACGAGCGCCATGTAGAAGCCCGAAATGATGAAGAACGACTGCACCGCGATCTCGGGAAAGACGAAGGAGAGACCGAGAAATCCGTGCCCGCGGGTATGGCCCAGCAGAACGGAAAGCGAGAGGAAAAGCCGGAGGACTCCCATGTCGACGCACCGTGGCAGAAGGGCCGTGGCGTCACAAGGAAATTTGGGAAAGGCAGGTTTCGGCACGGAGGACACGGAGCCACGGACGGTAGAAGGCAAAGACAGATGGTCCAGAGCCTAGCACTCACCACTCCGTGGCTCCGTGTTCTCCGTGCGAGATTCGCATTTTCTCCTTCGGCCCTCCGCCGACCTCGGGGGGAACTTTAGTGCGTGCGCACGACGGCGCTCACCTCGCGCACCCAGTCCTCTGCGGCTTTGGCGGCAGTGAGTTCGCTGGTTATGGTTGTGAAAAAACGAGGTGGGACGTCGCGCGTCGTCCAGAGGCGGATCGCTTCGGCCAATGCGCCCGGATTATTCGGCGGGATGATCGCCCCCGCGCCAGTCGAGCCGACCCACGAGGCCGCGCCGGTGGTCTCGGTCACGATCACCGGCCGGCCGAGCGCGAGCGCCTCGATCGTCGTGCGCGAGAACGTCTCGATCAGCGACGGGCACACCACCACGCCGGCGCGGCGGATCTGCTCGATGACCGCGGCGGAATCGAGCCGCCCCGGCATCTCCAGCCGGCCGGCCAGGGCGGGATTCCGCGCCAGCTCCTGGATCGCCGAGCGGAAGCGCGGCTCGTCCGAAGTCTCCGGCCCGACCAGGACAAACGTCGCCTTTGGCAATTCGCCGGCCAGTTGAATCGCCGCCTTTAGGAAAACGTCCGGCCCCTTCTTGGGATTCAGCGCGCCGAGAAAAAGGATGCGCTCCTTCTCCGGCACGACGTTCGCGGATTCCTGCGCGGCCTGGGCCAGAAACGGCGCGGTGAGGTGAATCCGCACCTGCCCAATCTTCTTTTCCGGCACGCCATATTCGGTGCGCAGCCAAGTTGCGGTTGGCGCTGAATTCGCCAGCACCCGCGTCGATTTCTCAAAGATAAACCCAAGGCTCCCCTTGCGGATAAAGCGCACACGGCTTTCACTAAACTGATAGCGCAAATCGTGCACGAAAGTCACCAGCGGAGGCATTCCGCCCGGCAGCCAGGCCAGCGCACACGCTAGGCCGTCGGGTTCTTCGCACTGCGCGACCAGCGCATCGAATGGCCCGTTCTCTCGCACGAACCGCCGGATGACATAGGCGTCCGTGACCGCCTTGCGATAGCCGCCCCAACATTTGATCAGCTTGTCGAACGGCACTAGAAGCGGCTTGCGCCCCGTCCGCGAAAAGACGTAAACGTTGAGCCCATCGACAGGCCGCCGCTCCGGGATGCCGCCCGCGCCGTCGATTTGCGAGAGGATGGTGAGGTCCACGCCGCGCGCGACGACCGCCTGCGCCAATTCGCCGAAGAAGCCGGTCTTGTTGCCATTGCGCCGCCGCTCATCCCAAAGCCAGCGCGAGACCAGAAGTACTTTCATCGCCGTCCACCCGGTTGCACGTGCAGTCCCATTCCCCAACCTGAGACGAAAACGGCCTGCCGACAAGTCTGGGAATCAAGGCGTACCGCACGGGGACGGCTCAGCGTGGGGGCCAGCCGGAAATCGCGTTGCCCAGGAGCCCTGGTGGCTGGGCGTTGACCAAGGGATTAATTGAAGCAAATAAGTTCGTCGATTATCCCGAACGGTTATTCGCAAAGGTACCGCGCATAATGCAGGTCGAATCCCATGGTCGGAAAGGACGCGGACGCCACCACGACAGAGGTGAAATCGCTCCACGCGCCCTGTTGGCACCCTGCCTGCAGATACGTTTTCCTAACCCTAACCAAAGGAAAAACAGTGGCTAAAATTAATAACCTACGTGACGTCTATATCGAACAACTCAAGGATATCTACAGTGCGGAAACGCAACTGACGAAAGCCCTGCCCAAAATGGCCAAGGCTGCGTCCGCGCCGGATCTCGCCAAGGGATTCGAAGAGCACTTGGAACAGACCCAAGGCCACGTCGCCCGCTTGGAGCAAATCTTCGAGGGTCTCGATGAAAAGCCGACAGGCAAGAAGTGCAAGGCCATGGAAGGCTTGATCAAGGAAGGCGCAGAAGCCATAGAGGAAGAAGCGAGCGATGCCGCCCGCGACTCGATGCTGATCGCCGCTGCCCAGCGCGTGGAGCATTATGAGATCGCCGCCTATGGCACGGTAAAGGCGTTCGCCGAACTTCTCGATGAAAGCGAAGCAGTTGAGCTGCTCGACCAAACCTTGCAGGAAGAAGTCGAGACGGACGAAAAATTGACCTCCGCGGCCAAGACGATCAACGCGGAGGCAAATGAGGAAGACGAAGAAGAGCCTGCGGCACCATCGCGTCGCTAGTTGCTGCTCAGGACTCAGGCCGGCGGGTGTGGATTTTTTTACACCCGCCGGTTGGGCAGGCAAGTTGGTAGTTTCGACCTTGGGCGCTGAGGCGGCGCGCTGAGGCGAAAGGTCCTGCGGTTGATCAAGGGACCAGTCACAGCGGTTTGTCATAGCGGCGATCCCCGATAACCGCTATAATCCTTGTTTCATGGGATTTCTGGACTGGCTCTTCTCGACGAATGAGTTCATGCCGCACGCGATGTGTTACAACAACAATCCCGGCATCATCCCGCTCCACGTCATCTCGGATTCAGTCATCGCCATCGCCTACTATTCCATTCCGATCACGCTCATCTACTTTGTGCGCAAGCGCAAGGACCTCGCGTTTGACTGGATGTTCGTCTGCTTCGCCATATTCATTGTTGCGTGCGGAACGACCCATGTCATGGAGATTTATAACATCTGGCATCCGACCTATTGGCTCGCGGGCGTGATCAAGGCCATCACGGCGTTTGCCTCCATTGTCACGGCGATTCTCCTGATCCGGCTTTTGCCCAAGGCCATCGCGCTGCCCAGCCCGGCGCAATTGCGTAGGAGCAACGAGGCGCTGCAACTTGAAATCGAGGAGCGCAAAAAAAGTTTGGAAAAAATCGAGCTGCTCAACCAGGAGCTGCTTTTGCAGACGGCCAAGATCGAGATGGTCAACAAGGAGTTGGAGTCGTTTTCCTACTCTGTCTCGCACGACCTGCGCTCTCCACTGCGGCACATCGATGGTTACGTCGAGCTGCTGGCCGATGAGAAGGGCCACGCCACGCCCGAGGACCGTAGCCGGTACATGACGAAAATCTCCGAGTCGGCCAAACAGATGGGCCTGCTCATCGACAACCTGCTTGCTTTCTCGCGCATGGGCCGCTCGGCCATCAACCCGAGCATCGTCGATACCAACGCGCTGGTCGAGCAGGTACGCGAAGAACTGGCGCCCGATGTGAAGGGCCGCGTCATCGATTGGAAGATTGGTGAACTACCCAAGGTTTACGTCGACAAGGTGCTCTTCAAGCAGGTGTGGATTAACCTGATTGGCAACGCGATCAAGTACACCCGCAACCGCGACAAGGCGCTCATCCAGATTGATTGCAGGGAATTGGATACGGAGTACGAATTCAATGTGCAGGACAACGGCGCCGGGTTCGACATGCGGTACGCCGACAAACTATTCGGCATCTTTCAGCGCCTGCACTTTAATGAGGAATTCGAGGGCACCGGCATAGGACTCGCTAATGTGAAGCGAATTATTGCCCGCCACGAAGGCCGCACTTGGGCCAACGGTGTGCTCAACGTGGGGGCCAAGTTCTCCTTCACCTTGCCGAAATCCGCACCGAATAAATAAATGAGGCGTTCTCTAAAACCCATCCTGCTGGTCGACGATAGCCTGAATGACATTGAGCTCGTGCTCGACGCTCTTCGCCGTAATAACCTCGTCAACAAGGTCGTCACCGCGCAGCATGGCGGCGAGGCGCTCGATTACCTGCACCGCACCGGCGCGCACGAAGGCCGCGAAGGCGACGATCCCATTTTCATTTTGCTCGATCTCAAGATGCCCAAGGTCGATGGCTTGGAAGTTCTTCGGCAGATCAAGGAAGACCCGAAATTGCAGATGATCCCGGTCGTCATGCTCACCTCGTCCAACGAGGAGTGCGACCTGGTCAAAAGCTACAAATTCGGCGTCAATTCCTACGTCGTGAAGCCGGTCGACTTCGGCCAGTTTGTGGAAGTCATTCGTCAACTCGGCCTCTTCTGGGCCGTCATCAATGAGCCTCCGCCCTTGGTCAAGGCGGCGTAGTCTGATAGAAGTTGGCGGATGGAGCCGGTCCTCTATTTTTACTCAACCGATGGGACGACGACGTTCGGTCCCGTGACGGAGGACGCGCTGCGGCAGCTGTTGAGGGACCAGGTCATCGGCCCCGCCAGTTTCATTTGTCCCCAGGGCGAGAGCGAATGGAAACCGGTTGACCTGGGAAGGCTCCGCCGCATCCCGCCGCAGACGCCCCGCCTGCCGCGCTACGAGCCGCCGCCCTATGTGCCGACCGACAAGGCGAAGCAGCGCGAGGAGGAACTGGCGCAGCGAATCGAGGAAAAGTTTGATGAAGGCCCTCAGCCCTTTCTCTTCCGGTGGGGCGGCATGGCGTTCGCCTTGGCCGCCACGATCCTTCTCGGCCTGATGCAGGAGGGGACACCGAACATCGTGGCCGGCCTGATTGGGGGGGTATTGATGGCGTACCTTATTCCTTACATCGTGGGGCAATCGTTCAAGCCAGCGTGGAGGTTGCGCGTCCGGGTCATCGCCATGGTGGGTTTATTGGCGCTCACGCTCCTCTTTCGGGCCTTCCTCGCGGTTCCACTGATGCGGGCGATGCAGGCGGCGTCCACCGGTGCCACCGCGCCCGGAATGCCCAGCGACTCGGCCCGGGTCGCCGTGCCAACAGCGAAGGCGTCCGTCAGTGACGACCCCGACACTCTTGCGCGTATGGTGCGGGCCGCCCAGCCGGTGCAGCAGGAGATGATCGACAAGGTCAAGACCAGCGATGAGGCGGAAAAGGCGTGCGGGAATTTCGACCCGGCCACGCTCGCCACCCAGAGCGATCTCACCGCGCTGCGCAACGGCCTTACCAAGCTTCGAGCGGCGCAGTCCGACGTCCTTTCCTATTTCCAGAACTACGACGACCGGTGCCGCACCGCGATGAGCAACGGCGGCTTCAGCGCGGATGGTGTCGAGCGCTTCGTTGCCAGCGTCCACCAAAGCGGGCGCATCGACCAGGCGGTCGCCATCTGGCAGTTGCGCATTAAGCTGACCGACGACCATCTGGCCCGCCTCGATTTTCTCGACAAGCACTGGGGCAACTGGCAACCGAAGAACGGCCAGCTCCTCTTCGTCAACCAGTCCGATCTCGACAACTACAACGCGCTGACGCAGGCGCTGGCCATCGATATCCAACGGGGCAATGAGCTGCAGAAGATCAGGTGATGGCAAAATAGGTGTGCCTCAGAAGGTGCTCTGCGCCCGCGACCTTTTGATCCGTTATTTCTCCCTAACCTCCGGCACGGGAAAAGCTTGAAGGATGGCCGATGGTCTCCACCATTTGCCCAGCCAGCCCATGGAGGTTTGTCTCAACGCCGGCCTGACCCGATTTCGCGACTCGATCTCATTCAACATGAAACACAAGAACTCTCCCGTCGGCTGGCTGGCCGTCGGCAGCCTCGGGGTCGTCTTTGGGGACATCGGTACCTCGCCGATCTACACCCTCCGTCAATGCATCCAGGCCAACCCCGACTTCGCGCACATCTCCGGCGCGGTCAGCCTCATCGTCTGGTATCTGCTCGCCATTGTCACGCTCAAGTACGTTTACTTCCTGCTCCGGTTCGATAACCACGGCGAGGGCGGCGTCTTCGCCCTGCTCGCGCTGACCAAGCTCCATACCCCCAAGGCCAAGTGGCTTGTCTACGTGCTCATCGGCGGCGCGGGCCTGCTTTATGGCGACGGCATCATCACCCCGGCCATCTCCGTGCTCTCGGCGGTGGAAGGCCTCGCTCCGCCTACGCTGGACAACGGCAACTACAATCCCGCCTCGTGGGCCAACCCGTGGATCGCCACCGTCATCCTGCTCGCCCTCTTCACCGTCCAGCGTTACGGCACGGATAAAATCGCCAGGGCCTTCGCACCCGTTATGGGTTGCTGGTTCCTGGTGATTGCGGCCATGGGTATTCCTCAGATCGTCGCGACGCCGGCCATCCTGACCGCCATCATTCCGTTGACCGGCATCGAATTTCTCGTCACGCATCCCGGCGAGGCCATGACCATGCTGGCCAGCGTCACCCTCGCCATCACCGGCGCGGAGGCCCTCTACGCCGACCTCGGCCACTTTGGTCGGCCAGCTATTTCGATCGCGTGGAACTGCATGGTCGCGCCGTGCCTGATTTTGAGCTATATCGGCCAAGGCGCGCACGCGATCTCGACCCCGAAGGACATCGACAACCTCTTCTTCTCGCTCGCGCCGCCCCACCTCCGTTTCCTGCTCACGCTGCTCTCCATCGCGGCCACGGTCATCGCGTCGCAGGCGTTGATCAGCGGCGCCTTCTCACTCACGCGGCAGGCGGTCAATCTCGGCTACTTCCCGCGCACCACCGTCCGCCACACCAGCGCTGAGCACGAGGGACAAATCTTCCTTCCCGGGATCAACGTGCTGCTCGCCATCGGCGCGATTGGCCTCGTCCTTATCTTCAAAAAGAGCGACAATCTCGCCGATGCCTACGGCCTTGCCGTCACCGGCACCATGGCTACGACCACCATCGCCTACGCCGTCATCAGCTACGCGATCACGAAACGCATCCCGTGGATTGCCGCCGTGCTGCTCATCTTCGATCTCTCGCTCTTCATCCCCAATAGCACCAAGTTTTTCACTGGCGGTTATATACCGGTCACGGTCGGCGCTGTCGTCGCGTTCATCCTCGTCTCGTGGGATCGCACGCGCCGCGCCATCCGCGCGCAGCTCGCGGAGGTGGTCATGCCGCTGGAGGAATTCTGCAGCGCCACCAAGGAAGTCCACCGCGTGCGCAACACCGCCGTCGTCCTCTCCGCCAGCCCGAAGATCGCGCCGCCGAGTTTGCTCCACTGGCTCAAGATTGGGCAGGTGCTGCACCAACAGGTCATCGTACTCACGCTCGTCGTTACCGCCCAGCCGCGCGTGGCGGAAAAGGACCGCCTGCGCGTGGTCGAGCACGACGGCAATCTTTTCGGCGTCGAGGCCGACTTCGGGTTTATGGAGGAAGTGAACGTCTCCAAGCTTGAGCCGCAACTGAGGAAAATCGTGAACGCGCCGCCCGATCGCCGGCTCTACTACCTGTTGGGCCGCGAGAGCCTCGTGTTGAAAAAAAAATTCAATTTGTTCGCCTCAGCGTACCGCTATCTCGCGGGCACGAGCCGTCCCATCGCGGAGGCGCTGGATATTCCCGCCGGGCAGGTCATCGAAATCGGCACCACGATCCGGATTTAGCCGCAGTCGATTTCATCGTGCCAACGTCACATGGATAACCTCGCCCTCGCCAAGCCCAGATTGCACTTCTCGCCGCCGAACGGCTGGATGAATGATCCCAACGGGCTCATCTTCTACGAAGGGGAATGGCACCTTTTCTACCAATATCAGCCGCCGGGCACGAAGGGCAAACATTGGGGCCACGCCGTCAGTGCCGATCTTTTCGCCTGGACGCCAATGCCGATCGCGCTTTATCCGGATGATCTGGGGGAGATTTTTTCGGGGAGTTGTGTCGCCGATACCCAAAACACCAGTGGGCTTTTCGAAGCGGGGGGCGGGCTTGTCGCCATCTTCACACACCATCTGGATGGGCAATCAACGACTCAGTCGCAAAGCCTGGCCTATTCATGCGATAAGGGGCGAACCTGGTTGAAGTACGCGCAAAATCCTGTGTTGCGCAGCGCTAACCCCAACTTTCGGGACCCCAAGGTGTTCTGGCACACGCCTTCGGAAAGTTGGGTAATGGTTTTGGCCGCAGGCGACCACGCCGAAATCTACCGTTCGCCCGATCTGAAAACGTGGACTTTCGCTTCGGCCTATGGAAAAGGCGAGTCCGGGATTGTCTGGGAATGCCCCGATCTTTTTCCACTACGCGATGGAACAGGTGGCGAAGTTTGGATTTTGTCCATCAGCTTTCTCGATCCCGCCAATTTCCGAGGGAAGGTGGGTGCCTGCGATCTCTATTATTTTTCTGGATGGTTCGATGGCTACACCTTCACCGCGCAAGCCGATCGTCGCCGGCTCAGCCAAGGTCCGGACGATTATGCCGCCGTCACAGTCAACGATGCCCCGGAAGGAAGGCGAGTCCTCCTCGGTTGGCTCAATCACTGGGGATACAGCTGGTACAGCGGGCAGATGACACTGCCCCGCGAACTTAGCTGGCATGCGGGAGCGATCATGCAAAAGTCAGCCATCGCAGAAGCGGCTATAAATCGCCGCCTGCAACTCGATCTTGGGTCCGACGAGTTCTCACCGGTCCGGTTCTCCGCGACCCCTTGGGAGCTCGTTATCCACCCGGGACCACAGGCGTGGCGCCTCGAAGTGTTGAAGGGAGGTGCCCTAATCTTCTCGCTGCAGCGAAATAGGGACTGCGGCGTTTGGTCGTTCCAGCGCGCCAGCGCGAGTTTCCCGCCATCCTGGGAAAACCAAAAAGAGAATTTGCGATCGATTTTCACCAAACCAAACGAGGCCCCACTCACTTCTGAATCGAGCGGCGCGACGCGGATCGTCCTCGACACCTGTTCCGTCGAAATTTTTTGCGAAGGGGGTCGCTTGTTTTTTGCCGCACAGATTTTCCCGCCCGAAGGCGACTGGGAAATCAGGAGGTCGTAGAACCCTTTTGCACAGGAACTTCCACCGCCTGCATATCGCCCGCGGTGATAGCCTCGATCTTTCCCGAATCGTCCCGAATCAGCAGCGCGCCGGATTCATCCAGCCCGAGCGCCTGCCCAAACTTGCGGCCGCGTGCGGTGGTAAGCGTCACACGTTGGCCGAGCGTGAGGCTGCTCGACGCCCACGCCTCCCGCGCTTTGCGGAAGGGTTGCTTCAACCGTTTTTCAAACGCCTCCAATAACCCCAGCAAAACATCCACCCGGCGATAAGCCCGGCCTGTCGCCAGATATAAAGAAGTCGCCAGCTCACGTACCTCGGGCGAAAAATCCTCCGCCTCGTGCCGGACGTTGAGGCCGATCCCGATCACCGCGAAAACGAGTCGTCCCGCCTTCTGTTCCGTTTCGATCAAAACGCCGGCCAGTTTGCGGCCATTTAGCACCAGATCGTTCGGCCACTTGATCTGCGGTCGCATGCCGGCGACGGCCTCGACGGCATCGCTGACGGCCAGGCTGGTGATGATGGTAAGCTGGCCCGCGTCGGCCATCTCCATTTCAGGCCGGAGCACAATGGAGACATAAAGCCCGCATCCCGCCGGCGACTCCCAGCTCCGGCCGAGTCGCCCGCGCCCGCTGGTCTGCCGCGCGGCCGCGACCAGGAAGCCCGTCTTCGCGCCCTTGCGCGCATGGTCGCGCGCCACGTCGTTGGTCGAGGCGGTCTTGACCAGCAGTACAGGATCCCACGGTTCTCGAGGGTCATAAGGGCCGCTGCCGCTGAGGCGGCCGATGATTTCCTCCGCGCACCAGATGTCCGGCGGCTCGTGCATGACGAGGCCGCCCTGCGGATGAAACTGAATCGGATAGCCCGCCTCGATGTAAGGCTGAAGCGTCTGCTCCAAGTCGTTGAGTGAGAGCTGCAAACCCAAGCAATACTTTTTTAGTTTAGTTGCGGTAATACGATGCCCCGGCGAATGACAGAGAATGCCCAAGAGGCCTGCTTCCTGTTCGCGCCTGTGGCTCATGGGCTTATATAAGCAAAATGGGCGGCAACGTCAGCCAAAAGACGCGATGAAGGTGATCAAAGCGGTAAGATTTTCCGCTTAATCGCAAAACGTTTCACGTTTGACACATGGTTGTAACAATGCGGCCGCAGCTTGATGGCGTCACACGAACACTTATCTCAAATTATGAAAACACTTATTGCCCTTACCATCGCCGCCGCCCTGTCGCTCGGCTCCGTCTACGCAGACGGCAAACTCGTCATCAAAGGCTCCGACACGCTCGGCGCGAAGCTCGTTCCCCAGTTGGCTGAGGCCTACAAGGCCGCGCACCCTGGCACCAGCTTCGACATCGCTGCGGAAGGTTCCACCACCGGCATCGCCGCCATCGTGGATGGCACGGCCGACATTGGCATGTCCAGCCGCCGCGCGTTCGATACGGAAGTCTCCGCCGCCAGCGCCAACGGTCGCACGCTCAAGCCCACCATCGTGGCTTATGATGGCATCGGCGTCATTATCAACAGCGCCAACGGCGTTTCCGCTCTGACAAAGAAGCAAATCGAGCAGATCTTCACCGGTGAAGTGACCGATTGGTCTGCGGTCGGCGGCAAGCCCGGCCCAATTTCCATCTACACCCGCAACACCTCCTCGGGTACCTACTCCGATTTCGCCAAGATGGCAATGTCGGGTAAGAACTACGCCGGCACGGCGCAGAAACTGGCCGGTAACGAGCAGATCGCCTCGGAAGTCGGCAAGAACGCGAACGGCATTGGCTACGTCGGTCTAGCTTATATCTCTGCCTCCGGGGTCAAGGCGGTCGCGGTCAACGGCATCAAGCCCACTATCGCCACGGTGCAGAACCACTCGTATCCGCTGTCGCGCTCGACCTTCTATTACACCAACGGCGCGCCCACCGGCGAAGCCAAGGACTTCGTTGACTTCACCACCAGTGCGGCTGGCCAAAAGATCGTCCAGGAAGTTGGTTTCGCTCCACTCAAATAAGTTGAACAGCCAGTTGAAAGCAACCCGCTGAATGGGATTCATTCAGCGGGTTTTTTCTGCCAGATCGTCACCCCTTACGCCATGCCTGAAACCACGAAAATCCGCCGAGTCGATCAGCGCCCCTTGAAGGAGGCGATCTCGACCCGCGGACGTTCCGTGATTCCGGGTCTGACCAAGGACGACGTCATCAAGTACTTCTTCGCGGCCAGCGCGTGCATCTCAATCATCGTGCTCGGCCTCATCATGCTTTCGCTTTACAGCCAGAGCGTCGGCATTAACCCTTGGGCCGGTTTTTTTGGCCAGAATTACCGGAACCTGCTTGTCTATCGCCAGGCGGGTTTGGAATTTGTCGATATTGTCCAAAAGGAAACCAACGCGCTGGACGGACTCAGCCAGACGTTGGCCGACGCGCGGCTCGCGGCGTTCAAGCGCCAACTGGTGCTCAGCTCGGCGCAGGGCAAGACAGAGGACGAGAGCCTGGCCGCCGCCAATGCGGCGCTGGGGCCGTTCGATGAATACGCGGGCAAGCTGAGCGGGCTCGACAGCGACCTCAGCGACATTATTTCCAACCTAAGCGACACGGCAAAATCGACCAAGGCGGCGATCAAGATCGTGGAGGACAAGAAGGCCGAGAAGCAGCTTTACCTCGATGCGGGCAAGACCGATTTGGCGAACAACGTGAAGTATGAGGACGTCGACCTCGCCGCGGCGGTGAAGCCACTGAAGGATGCCATTCCCTCCATCGCCGATGCGAACACGAAATTTGCGGCCGCGCTGGCCGACCTGAGCAACACGCCGCCGCCCGCGCTGGACGACGAGATGAAGGCGCAACTGGTCGGCTTCGATTACCGCGTGCGCGCGCTGGCCTCGGCCATTCCCGGCTACCAAAAGCAAATCGAGTCGTGGGACCCGAACGCGCCGCTTCCCTGGTACGCGGGCATCGTCAACTTTTTCTTCACGCCAACGTGGCTGACCGCCAGCCCGTGGCAGGATTATTATGGCATCCTTCCGCTCCTCGTCGGCTCGGTCCTCATCTCCGTCGTTGCGCTCGCCATCGCCGTGCCGCTGGGCGTGGGCGCGGGCATCTACATCAACCAGATCGCCACACCGTGGGAACAGAACATCATTAAGCCGGCGATTGAATTCATCTCCGCGATTCCCTCGGTGGTGCTCGGCTTTTTCGGTGTCGCGGTGCTGGGTGAATTCCTCATCGATCTTTCGCGCTGGGGAATCCTGCCGCACTTCGAGCAGCGGCTGAATATTTTGACTGCGGGCATTCTTCTCGCCTTCATGGCCATCCCGACCATCTTCACGCTGACGGAAGACGCCATCAATAACGTGCCTCGCTCCTTCAAGGAAGCCTCCTACGCGCTCGGCGCCAACCGCCTGCAGACGATCTGGCGCATCATCCTGCCGGCCTCGCTTTCCGGCGTGATCTCCGCCGTGCTGCTCGGCTTGGGCCGCGTCATTGGCGAGACCATGGTCGTGCTGCTTTGCGCGGGCAACCGCATCGCCATCCCGCCGATGAGCGCGGGCCTGATGATCGTTTTCCAGCCGGTCCACACCATGACCGGCATCATCGCGCAGGAACTGGGCGAGGCGGAAAACGGCAGCATCGAATGGCGCGCGCTGTTCATGGTCGGCCTGTTTTTGTTCCTTATATCGCTCGCCATCAATTTCCTCGCGCAGCGAGTGGTGACCAAATACAAGATTTCGATCGGCTAACCCATGACCACGCGCACCCATCCCCACCCGTTCAAACGTCAAGCGACGGCCTCAGCCATTCAGGAGAGCATTGTTTTCTGGATGCTGCGCGCGTTCACCTACGTGATCCTCGCGTTCGGCGTGGTCATTTTCGCGATCATCATCTTCAAGGGCGCTCCGGCCGTCTTCGGCTCGTTCCGCGTCAATGGCAGCGTGCCGTTTGTTCACAACGACTTTCTTTTTTCCAAGCCGCAGACGCTCCACGTCTTCAAGTACAAGGGCGAGATCAAGCAGATGTCGGCCGATGAATTCTACGCGTTCCAGGGCCAACCGGTTCCCATGCCGGCGCCGCCTCAAAGTCCACCGCCTCCCGGAGTCCAACCTCCGCCATCAGTCCCTGTCCTTTCCACGAGCGGCGTCGATGCCAACGACATCACCGATCACCAGACCTACAGCTATGCCGCCGGCGGGATCTGGCCGCAGATCGTCGGCACCGTTTTGCTTGTCGTTGGTTCGATGACCATCGCGCTCGTGCTCGGCATTTTTAGCGCCATCTATCTTAGCGAGTACAGCAAGCAGGGCCCCATCATCCACGCCATCCGCCTCGCGATCATCAATCTCGCCGGCGTACCCTCGATCGTCTTCGGTCTTTTCGGCGTGGGACTTTTCGTCCTCTACTTCAAGTGGAACGTCTCGCTCATGGCCGGTTGGTTCACGCTCGCCTTCATGGTCCTCCCCGTCATCATCACCGCCAGCGAAGAATCGCTGCGCGCCGTGCCGAAAGGTTTCCGCGAAGCCTCTCTCGCGCTCGGTGCGACCAAGTGGCAGACCATCCGCCTCAACGTGCTGCCCTACGCCCTGCCCGGCATTCTCACCTCCTCCGTGCTCGGCATCGCCCGCGTGGCCGGCGAGACCGCGCCGATCCTCTTCACCGCCGCCTACGCCACCAGCGACAAATTGCCGTGGGAAATGGACACAAACACGCTGCCCTCCGGGCCGCTCGGCTTCATCGAATATCCCTTTGCGCTGCTCCATCACCTCGCCTTCAGCGGCGTCAATGCGTTGCCTTATCACATCTACGTTGTAAGTTCCAAGATACCGCATAACGAGTACACCGAGCGGGTGCAATACGGCACGGCTTTCGTCTTCCTTGGCGTGGTCATGGTCATTGCCCTGGCTTCCGTTCTCCTCCGCATTCGCCTCCGCAATCGTCTCAAATGGTAACTCCCATGAGCCAACCCCGAACAACTATGGACGAATCAATTCCCACGGCTCAATCTGGACCGGCTGTGGATTCACCTGGCCTTTCTTCCTCGACGACCAATGGCGACAAGGGCACACGCCTCAACGCGCCGACCGTCATCGATATCAACAACGTCGATTTCTATTACGGTGCGAGCAAGGCACTCCACGGCATCAACTTTCCTATCAAGGAAAAGCTCGTCACCGCGTTCATCGGGCCATCCGGCTGCGGCAAATCGACGCTGCTCCGCTGTCTCAACCGCATGAATGACCTGATCGATGGCACGCGCATTGGCGCGGGCTCGATCACGATTTCCGGCGTCGATATTTACGATCCGTCGGTCGATGTCATCGAGCTGCGCAAGCGCGTCGGCATGGTCTTCCAAAAATCGAATCCGTTCCCGAAATCGATTTACGAGAACGTTGTCTACGGCCTGCGTCTGCAGGGCATCAACGAGAAATCGCGTCTGGATGAAACCGTTGAACGCAGCCTGCGCGGTGCGGCGTTGTGGGAGGAAGTGCGCGACCGTCTCCACACCAGCGCTCTCGGTCTTTCCGGCGGCCAGCAGCAGCGGCTGTGTATCGCTCGCGCCATCGCCGTGGAGCCCGAGATCATCCTCATGGACGAGCCCTGCTCCGCGCTTGACCCGATCGCCACGGTCAAGGTCGAGGAGCTAATCCATCAGCTCAAGCAGGACTACACCATTGTCATCGTCACGCACAACATGCAGCAGGCGGGCCGCTGCTCCGACGTCACTGCCTTTTTCTACATGGGCCGCCTGATCGAGATGGATGCGACCGGAAAAATTTTCACCAATCCCACGCAGAAACAAACGGAGGATTACATCAGCGGCCGTTTCGGTTGATCCCGCGAAGGGAAAAAGGGCTTTGTCCGGACAAAGAACGCGCTTCCAAAATTTTCAATTTTCATTTCCCTTTTCTCATTTTGCTAAATAAATCGGCTTTTTCCCCATGACCACCTCCACCTCCAACACCCCCTACTCGAACGGCCCCGCCGCCGAGCAGCTCCAGAACATCCGCCAGACGCTCCTGATGATGGCAAGCCTGGCCAGCCGCAACCTCGCTCTGGCGATGCGCGCGCTGATCGAGCGCGATGAAAAGCTGGCCGCGTCCGTCGAAGCGGAGGACTCCCAGCTCGACGAGCTCGAGGTCACCATCGACGAGCTCGTAATCAACCACATGGCCACCCACGCGCCGGTCGCGACCGACTGCAGATTCATGCTCGTGGCCTCGAAGATCTCCAGCAACCTCGAGCGTCTTGCCGACCAAGCCACGGCCATCGCCCGCCGCTCGCGCGAGTTGAACCGGGAGCCGCTGCTCAAGCCGTTGATCGATATCCCGCGCATGGCCGAGATCGCCGAAGGAATGCTGCGGGACAGCATCACCGCGCTAATCGACCGCAGGCCGGAGCTGGCGCAGGAAATCATCAAGCGCGATAAGGAAGTGGACCAGATCAACAAGCAGCTGGCGAGAGAACTCACGAGCTTCATGCTGGAGGATCCATCGACTATCACCCGCGCGCTGAATTTGACCATCGTCGCGCGCTGCCTGGAGCGGGTGGCCGATCATTGCAAGAATATCGCCGAGGAAGTTTACTACCTGTACCAAGCCGTGGATATCCGCCACGACCGGACGAACGGGCCGCCCGCTTCGTAAGCGTTTTCCAGCGCAAATACCTTCTCAGGCCATGGAAGCGTCTGGTAACTTGTGCCAGTGCATAACGGCTTTGTTTCGTTTTCTCCGCGGTTGAATTTTACGATCACCTGTCCGAAGGACGAAACAACCTTCCCGGCGGAGGATTGGGCCATTCCTGGCGCCATGACCATGGCCACGGGCATTTGTCCCAAGTGTGGCGTAACGTGGTGGACGGATTTCCCCTATGGCCTCGGTTTCTTGGCGCCCACATTTCTCAACGCAAAAACGGGTGACGCCATCCGCCCTTACGGCCCGAACTGGTACGCCGGCCGCATCCAGTCGGCGTGGGCGCAACGCGGCGAATACGAGTGTGAAATCAAGGTCGTTTCTCGTCGAAAAATGGACAATCCCGTCCTGGTCAATTGCCTTTTCCCCATCTACGGGGAGGTGGTTGATAGTGTCCTTCGCATCAATCAGCTCAAGGAAACCGGCGCTGATCCCATTGTGCTGGTGCCTTCCAATCTCAGCTGGATGGTCTCCGATGCGGCGGCGGAAGTTTGGGAAGTGCAGATGGCCGCAGGTTATAAAAATGATGACCTTGCCAAATGGAACCTTACGCTGGATCGAAAAATCAGGGCCCTGGTTGCGCAGCTGCCCGCGTGCTCCATCCCCCGCATCCACCAGCCGCAATACCTCGGGCGCGAGGAGATGGAAGTGGCGACGGGCCGGGTTCCGTTCGTCCGGGAAAAGTGGTACAGCGCCCTACGCTCGGCCCCCAAGGTCACCTTCATGTGGAGAACGGAACGATTGTACCCTCCGTGCCGGGAAGGAATCCCGCCTCTTTTGTCCAAGCTCGACGCGCGCCTTCCCTTCCTGCGGCCCGCGGTCAGTGCGTACCGGCGCTGGCTGACCAACAAAAATCTAACGGCCCAACGGGACGCCGTGGTGCGCATTGCTGAGGCGCTGCGCCATTATTTGACAGACCTCGACTTTGCCGTTACCGGCTTCGGGCGCGATGTTCCGTTTCCCGATTTTATCCGTGATCTCCGGTCGGAGGATTTTTCGATCGAGGCCAATCGCGCCATTCAAGACCGGGCCTGCCAAAGCCATGTGCTGATCGGGGTGCACGGTTCCTCACTAATGCCGGCCAGCGGATTGAGCGGTGCCGTCGTTGAGCTGATGCCAGACGAGAAGCTCAAAGACATCCTGTCGAACATGCTGACGAACACGACGGATCCGTTTGAAACCCTCTATCTTTACCGTAGTCTGCCCAGTTCAACCGCGCCGGAGACGGTGGCGAAAATCGCCCTGAGCGTGATCATCAACTATCCCGTTTTTCACTACTCGTATAACCGGCAATATTACCGTCCGTCGTCCCAGGAAGAGGTCGACAAGATTCGCGGGGTCTTGAAGGAACGAGAGGAGTCGTTGAGCAAGTATCCGCTGCTGCGCGACGCTTCGCTCCTCGTTCCCTGAGAATTACCAATGGCCGGGGAGCTCGGTATTGAGCTGCTCTAAAAACTTCGTCAGATTGCGGCGGGCACCGCCAAGGCCCTGCACGAATTTCTTAAAAGGGCCGAAGTCCCCCGGGTGCGCGGCCAGATAGGCGAGCAATTTGATTGGCGTCGCGTGGCCTGCGTGCGCGTCGAAGCCGGCCGCGAGCGCGCCGGCGGGCAGGACCTGCGAATATTCGTCGCTGATCACGCGCACGGCCAGGAACGGAATGCTCCGCTCGGCCACCAACTCGGCCACCACGCTCGTTTCCATGTCGGCGACCTGGGCGCTGCTGGTCTGGGCGATGTGCTCGCGCGCCTCGGGTGTGGCGACCAACTCATCGATCGTGCAGAAGCCGGCGAAATCAAAACCGGAAAGCAGCCGCAAAAAGCCGAGCACCGCCTCGGAACTATAATTGTTCGAGATCACCACCTGCCCCACCTTTAACGGCGGCACCAGCGCGCCGCCATACCCAGCGAGGACGAAAGCCTTCAGGCGGAAATACTCGAAGATGGTCGCGGCATTGTCCGCCGCCTTCGCCTCGCCCATGCCGATTTGTGCGATCAACACGCGTCGCGCACCGAAATTCGCAACCGTGCAATGCAGGCTGCCGATCGAAAACGATTCCTTTTCCGTGCACTGCTTCAGCACCAGCTCCGCTTCATGGGCGAGCGGGAAGGCGAAGCAGATCATCGGTGGTCCTTCGTCGCCAGCGCCTGGAAATCGGCCAGCGCGAGAAGAGGCCAGTTGTTCCGGTACATGTCGTACTTCAGGTAAAACACCTTGGGGAAACCGGTGCCGGTGATGTGATCCTCGGTCCACGAACCATCCGCGTTCTGCGTTTGGTTCAGGTAATCGACTCCTCGCAGGATGCTTGGCTTGATGTGCTCGGTGGCCGCAATGACGCCCATCAGCGCCCAAGCTGTTTGCGAAGGTGTGCTCTCGCCCTTGCCCTTCAATTGGGGATTGTCATACGTCGCGCAACTCTCGCCCCAGCCGCCGTCCGTGTTTTGGCACAGTTCCAACCAATTCGCGCCTTTGATAATCCAATCCTGATTCATGTCCTCGCCGATGGCGCGCAAGCCGCGCAGGACGAGCCAAGTGCCGTATATATAATTGACTCCCCATCGGCCTTCCCACGAGCCGTCGGGCAATTGAGTCTCGCGCACGAAGCGGATGGCCCGTTGAACGAAGCGTTCCTTGCGATCGATGCCCATCCGGCCGAAGACCTCCAGCGCGCGCGAGGTGATGTCACTGCAGGGCGGGTCAAGGATCGCGTTGTGATCGGCGAAGGGCACGTCCTGCAACCACCCCTTGGTCACGTCCTTGTCGAAGGCGGCAAACCCGCCGTTCTTGCACTGAAAGCTAATGGCCCAGGCCAGCGCCCGTTCCATCACTTCCTTCTTGGCCTTTTCGTCCGGCATCTTGATCCTGCCCAGCGCGAGCAGCACCTTGAACGTGTCGTCCACGTCGGGGTAATACTTGTTGTTGAACTCGAAGGCCCAGCCGCTGGTGATCGGCGTCGGGTTCTTGTGCCGCCAGTCGCCGCGGAAATCCTTTACTTCCTTGGAAATGATCCACTCACCCGCTTTCTGCAATTGCGGATGATCCCCCGGCACGCCCGACTCGATCAGCGCAAAAGCTGTGATAGCCGAATCCCAGATTGGCGAGAGACAGGGCTGCATGCGAAATTCGTCCGTCGCCTCGTCGTGCGCTTCCAAATCGACAAAGTCCTTCATGACTTTGCGCATGATGGGATTGTCCTCCCCGTAGCCGAGCGTGCGCAGCACCATGCAGGTGTACATCATGCTGGGGAAAATGGCGCCCAGCCCGTCGGAGCCTTCGCCGACGCGCTCGATGATCCACGCCTCCGCTTTCTTCAGCGCGCGCTCGCGAAAGGGCTTGTAAGGCAGCGTATCGAGAAACTTCAGCACGCTGTTCCAGCCGAGGAAGAAATTCTTCCAGGTGAAGAGCTTCTTGTCGAAGGGCAGGCCGAGGTTGGAGTGCTCCGTGCCGTAGGGGAAGAGCTCGTGCAGTTGCTTCTCCGGCGGTAGGTGGCGCGTCGGCTTGAAGTGGTTGATGATCGAAAGTGGAACGACCATGCCGCGGCTCCACGACGACATTTCGTAGATATTAAAATAGAGCCAGTTCGGCAGCAGGATGATTTCCGACGGGATGATCGGCAGGTGCTTCCACGGATACTGGCCGAACATGGCGAGAAAGAGCTTCGTGTAGGTGTTCGCCTTCGGGATACCACCGAGGCGCACGATGGTCGCGTGGGCCCTTTCCATGCGCTTGTCATCGGGCATGAAACCGGCCAGCTTCAGCGCGAAGTAGGCTTTCAGCGTGGCGTTGAGCTCGCTCGGGCCCTTATAATAGGTGTTCCAGCCGCCGTCTGGCATCTGGCGGTCGAGCAGGCTCTTCACGCACTTCGACTGCTTGTTGAAATCGACCTCGCCCGTCCAGTGCATGAACGCGACGACATCGGAGACCAAGGTCGAGTCGACCATCAATTCGCCGATCCAGTAGCCCTCCTTCTTTTGCTGGCCGAGGAGGAGCTGCTGCGATTTGCGCATCGTTTCCAGCGTCCGCTCCCGGAGCGGGAGCGTGGCCAGGTCGCGGAAGGCTTCGAGCGAAACCTCAATGGTTTTTTTGGGAACCGTGGTCATGGATGAGGAAGCGAACATCATAGAAAAACCTCAAAGCAAGGTCAACCATGCCGGGCGGCGTAACATTAGGTGTAATGTTGTCCTTTTGGTGGCTGCGGTCGCGGGGCCGCGGATCGCGGTAGTGTTACTGTCGGCCCTGATGAGATTGTCTGAGCTCTCGCTCAAAAGTCGGCCAAGCAAGTGAGGCCAAGATAGCGCTGACTACTAACGAAGTGCTGAGAAAGACCGTCCACAACACCCCAAGACCACTCGCTGTCCGACCTGCCTCGATTAAGTCGGGATCGTTCATGCTTGTTGGGGGGATGACCTGCGAAACGAATTTAAGGGGCCAGTTATCGTGCGAAAGGTTCAGCAGATCGACGGGAATCGGATAACCCATGACCCCGTCCGATCAGCTGTAAAGGTAGCCATTGATAAAACGTGCCCAAACAATCGTGGCGATGACGTTCGTGAAAAAGAAAGCCGCAACGAACTTAGCTGGCCACCGCAGCTTCGCTTTCATCGACTATTCCTCCGCGTCCACATCACCCTGGTAACCCAGCGCGCCAACTTCGGATTGATCGAGGCCGTCGATCTCGGCGACGAGGGGGACGCGGAGGCCCATGATGCGCTGGACGAGGCTGATGCAGGCATAGGCAAGGAGATAGACGGCGACGAAGCAGGTAACGGCGCCGAGGATTTGCGCGGCAAGTTGGTGCCACGCGCCGCCGAAGAAAAATCCGCGAATGCCGCCGGCCGTGGTCACGCCATTGAAGCCGGTGCCCGCGCGACCATTGGCGAAAAGGCCGACCGCGAGCACGCCCCACGCGCCGCCGACGCCGTGTACCGCCGCCGCGCCGATGGGGTCGTCGATCCCCTTGCGCTCGAGCAACACCACCGCGCCTTGGACGAGAAAGGCCGCCACTCCACCGACGACAAACGCCGCCCACGGATCGATGAGCGCCGCGCCGCCGCAACTGGCGATGGCGCCCGCGAGCAGCCCGCGACAAAGCCGGGCGGGCTCCGGCCGGCGCTTTTGCGTGGAGGCTTGGATGAAAGAAAAGATCAGTCCGCCAATGGCCGCGAGAAGGGTGTTGATCGCCGCCAATTCGGTCGCCGTGGTGGGGACGGCCCCCGTCCCCGATGGCACGGCGCTGGTCAGACATTCGCTCGTGAAGGAATTGGCCGCCAGCCACGAAAGCAGAAGCACGACGCTGCCGAGCACGATAAACGGCACGTTGTGGCCCGGAACGGGACGCGTGGCCTTGTCGCGACCGAACCGTCCATGGCGCGGGCCGAGGACGATGGCGAGGACGAGCGCGAGCGTGCCCGCCGTTTCATGGACAACCGCCGCGCCCCCGAGATCAACGAAGCCATGGCCGAGGCCAAACTCGCGTCCCAACTCCGCCAACCAGCCGCCGCCCCAGACCCAGTTGGCAAAAAAGGGATAGATGAGCACGCCGATCACGAAGGCGCAGATTGCCATCGCGCGCAGTTGGCCGCGTTCCAACGCCGCACCGAGGGCCGCGCCCACCGCGATGGCGAGGAGCGCGGCCTGCATCAGGAAAAGCGCCGCGATGCTGTTCGTGGTCGCGCCGTCGGTATCGAGGAAAAATCCCGCGCTGCCCATGAAGCCCCAATGGTGTCCTGCGACGACAGCGCCGAGTTCGTGATCGAGCGCGCTTTTCTCCGTGGCCGTGATCGGTTGCGGCAACGCCGCGTGGGCGTCCCCGATGCCGCCGGTCTGCACCGCGAACCCGCCGATCCAATACCCGGTGATGGCAAAAAGGACGCCGACGAGCAGCAGCGTGGACGTGTGCCCGCTGTTCTTTGCTCGCGTGAGTCCGCATTGATAAAGGAGGAAGCCGGCGAGCGAGCCGAAGGCCAGCAGCGGGCCGCTACCCATGGGCAAGGCGACCTCGGTCCAATCGGCTTGGAACTGGACGGCATCTTCGTTCTTGGGCAGCGTCCCCGAAACGGACCCCGCGATGGCGTTGATTTCCGTGTCCGTCGTGGCTGGGGCCGGGACGGTGGCGGTCGGCGCATTGGTCGCGGCCGCGGAGCTGGCAGCCGTGATCTCCCCGGGCCCGGGTACGGCGGAGTTTGTCTCGGTCTGCGCGAGGAGCGCGGAGGCGGTGCAAAAAGCAAAGCCGATGGCCAGCCAGGCCATGCGCCATCGGTTAAGTCCGCTTGGGAGTGTAAAAAGAGCCATAACTTCGTTTGTCAGAATATTATGGAAGCAAAAATTAAGCCCTTCCGGCAAGCCGATAGCGACCGGCTTCCCTCGCTGTAACGAAGCCTCGGGCGTGGAGCGCCTGACTCGAAGGCGTAATCTTTGCCTTGCGCGAAAGGCTCCAATCAGCGATTTTCCCGGCGAACGCATGAAATCTTTCAGCCCGACCCGCTTCAGCGATCAAAAGGATGGCTTCCGGCAAATTCTGTCCGACCCGCATTGGCTGGCCAAGGTGATGCTGGGCGGCTTTCTGCTGATCAACCCGTTTCTGGTTGCGCTGGCCCCGGCTTATTTCTCGGGGTCCGCGCCGGAGTGGGTGACGCAGGTGTTTCCGTGGATCCTCGGGTTCAACGTCGTCTCGTTCTGGTTTCCGCTTGGCTTTACCTATGAGGTTCTGCGCCGGGCGCGCACGGGCCGGGGCGTGCAATTGCCGGATTGGCAGCTCGGCCGCCTTGGCGTCTTCGCCCAGGAAGGAGCGGTCAAGCTCACGATCGCAATCTTCACCCTGATCGTGCCAGTGGCGATCTGGATGGGCGCCTGCTACGCCCTATTTGTCGCGCTGCTGGGGCTGCCCGCGACACTGCTCACGCTTTTCCTGCCGCCGATCATGCTTGTGGTCATTCCGCTCTGCGGCATTGGCTGTTGCCGCTGGCTCGATGGCGCTTCTGTGCTCAGTTGTGCGCTGAGTTATGGGGAGAATTTCCGGCTCTTCGCCAAGGGCTGCCCCGATTATCTGATCGCCGCTGCGTTTATTATTGGCGTGAATTCGATCACGACCGCCTTTTTCTACACCATACCGTTCGGCGCGGTTTTCGGCCTGTGCCTGGTCGATACCTGG
>CAZZWT010000009.1:0-22168 GCA_964657775.1 uncultured Candidatus Methylacidiphilales bacterium
CGGTATAACTGACGCCTCCGGTACCGACAAGCGAGCCGGATTGGCGAGGAGCGCCTATGCCGTCATTGATATTGTTGCTGGGGGTGGTGTTAAAGTTGTCGTTAAAGAGAACCTGAGCGTGTGCGGCTGGAAATGTTAGAGCAACAAACAGAGCTGACGCGGCGATAATCGAGCGGGATTTGGTTGTCATGCTTGTAAAGTATCGATTTCTACATTCAACCACAATGCGTCTTTAAGTGGACAGTCCAAATTGTTTTGCTATCCAAGGTCGTCTCGCTACTTTCAATGTGATCTACCTATGCCTAAGGATCCGAACCGCTCGCCTACGATCCGCGATCTGGCCAAGGCTTTGGGCGTGTCCAAATCGACCGTCCATTACGCTTTGCAAAATAACCCAAAGCTCGCGACTCGCACGCGGCTCAAGGTTCAAGCGGCCGCGGCTCGTCTGGGGTATCGGCATAATCCGGTCGTCTCGGCTTTAACCCATGAGTTGCGTCGAGGCCGCGAAGCGCATATGAGGGAGAACATTTGCTACCTCATTAGTCACGACGTGGATGTGAGAACCTGGGAGAAATTCGGATGGGGCGACTTTGTGAAAGGTGCTCGAAAAAGAGCCCACGATCTTGGATTTAATTTGGAGGTCTTTCAGCGGCCGGGCCAGGCGATCAAGTCGCTGCGTCGGGTGCTCGAAGCCCGGGGAATTCGCGGAATCCTCGTGGCACCTCTGCCCGGAGGCGCGAGTGAGCTTGATTTCCAGTGGTCACGTTTTGCCTCGGTCACCCTCGGATACCAAATGTTGAGTCCCCAACTCCACTCCGTCCACTGTGAGCATCTTGATGTCATGCGGACCGCGCTGATCGAGGTGGAGAAGCGCGGATATAAGCGGATGGGTCTAGTCACCAATGACGAAGCTTGCCGCTTCGATAAGAGGACCATGCTGGCTGAATTCTTTCTGGAGAACGGACCTCTGGGCAAAAAGTCCGACCTGCCACCACTGGTTTTCCATTTGGCCGACCTGATGTCCGCACGCAAAAACTTTACGCGATGGTTTCAAAAATATAAACCCGATGTTGTACTGACCATCGATTGGCACGTTCACGACTGGTTGAAGGATCTCGGCCTTCGAATTCCGGAGGATGTAGGATTTTTGCATCTTGCCGTTACGCCTTACGATCCGCATTTTAGCGGCTTGGATAATCGCGAGGAGATCATTGGCGCCAGCGCCGCTCAACTTCTGATCTCGAATCTGATTATTAACGAAATAGGAATTCCCAAAATTCCCATCTGTCAGCTCATCGAGCCCATTTGGCAAGAGGGCGAGACCCTGCGGAAAGCAATGCAGATCGCAGTGCGTAGTTCTCCTAACGTTTCAGTGCTATCGGCTCAGCTAGCTACCGAAATTTAGCTCAAAATCGGATAGACCGCCGCGGTGTCCAAACTCGCGGGCTTCACGATCTCCGTCCGCTCGATCCAGCCGCCGCCGATCACGCGGTCGCCGACATAGCAAACGGCGGCCTGGCCGGGGCTGACGGAGCGTTGCGGTTCCACAAACTCGAGCCGCGCGCGGTTGTCGGGAAGGGGATGGACGATAGCGCGCACTTCAGGGAAATTGTAGCGGATCTTCGTGGTAATCTCGGTCGGGCCGGTGAGGCCGGCGTCGCCCCAATTCGTTTGGGAAAGGAAGCAGTCCGCGCGCAAGAGATCATCGTAATCGCCAACGATCACGCGCTGCGTGGCCGCGTCGATATCGATCACGTACACCGGCCGGCCATGTCCGCCGCCGAGGCCTTTCCGCTGACCCACGGTGTAGAACTCGATGCCCTCGTGGTCGCCCATTTTCGTACCATCCTTGAAATAGATGCCGCCGGGATGAAAATCTTTGGGCCCAAGGTGCGACTTCAAAAATGCGGTGTAGTCATTGCCCGGCACGAAGCAGATTTCCTGGCTGTCCTCCTTGTCATAAGTCTTGAGGCCCATCTTTTTTGCCAGCGCGCGTGTCTCCGGCTTGGTCAATCCACCGAGCGGCAGGATGGACGACGCGAGCTGATCCTGGCGCAGGCTGAAGAGGAAATAAGACTGGTCCTTCTTGCCATCGACCGCCTTGAGGAGTTGCGCTTTTCCCGCCGCATCGCGCTCGATCCGCGCATAGTGGCCGGTGGCGATATGGGTCGCGCCGAGCGCATGCGCTTTGGTCAGCAGGTTGCCAAATTTGAGTTTCTCGTTGCACATCACGCACGGGTTGGGCGTGCGGCCGGAGCGATATTCGCTGGTGAAATAATCGATCACCATCTTCTCGAACTCGTTTGCCTCATCGACCACGTAGTGCGGAATGCCGAGCGTATGAGCCACGCTGCGCGCATCGGCCACCGCCTGCGGGCCGCAGCATTTGTCCTCCGCGCGCGAGACGCAATCCTGCGGCCACACCTTCATCGTCACGCCGATCACCTCGTAGCCCTGCTCCTTGAGCAGGTACGCCGCCACGGAGGAATCGACCCCGCCGCTCATGCCGAGCAGGACGCGGGTGGGTGTGGGGATGGCGCTCATGGGGAAAGGATAGTATGCCATAAAAGCCTGCTTTGGAAAGAAAAGTGCATAAGCTGATTGTGTGACGAATCCCGATTCTTCTTCACCGAGCGCGAACGATTTCGAGCAGGACATCCTTGCCTCGCTGCGCGCCAACCGCATCGCGCCGAAGTTACTCTACGTCACGCCACGGCAGGCCGAGCTGTGGCGGCAGGTCTTCCTCAAGCACTCGCCGATTCACGGCAATCCGGAGTTCTCCCGGATTTATCGCGAGGCCTTCGCACGAGTGGCGGGGATGTTGCCGGGTGACGCAGTGCACCTCGTCGGTCTAGGTTGCGGCACCGGGATGAAGGAGGCGGAGCTCTGTTCCCACCTGCAGCCGGACCGCCGCACGGTACTCTTTTCGCCCATCGATATCAGCCGCGATCTCGTCGAGGAGTCGGCGCAACGCGTGGCCAAGGCCGGCGCGCGCGTGGTGGGCGAAGCGGTCTGTGATCTCACCGAAGTGGACCATGTCGCGCGGCGGATCGCGCAGATGCGAGGCGAGGCGCCGCTCGTCTTCACCTTTTTCGGCATGGTGCCGAATCTCGAGCCATCGGTGGTAGCGCGGCTCTTTCGCGCGATCCTTCAACCGGGCGATGTCATGCTGGTCAACGCCCACTTGGCGCCCGTCGGTGAGGGCGTGGATCTCGCCACGGCCATGGCCAAAGTATTGCCGCAATATCATAACGCGGAGACACTGGCGTGGCTCGATGGGGCGTTGGCGGAATGGGGGCTCGTCGGACATCTCGATGCGCCGAGGATGAAGGTCGGGGAGGTCGAAGGCGTCCCGGCGTTGATCGCAACGGCGCGCTGGAAATCGAGCGAGGCTTTCGACGAATGGGGCCGGCGCTTCACGCCTAAGGCGGAGGAGCCGCTGCACCTTTTCCACAGCCTGCGCTATACGCCGGAGCTGTTCGAGAAGCTGCTGTGTGACGCGGGATTTGCCGCGGAGCGCCTGGCGACAACCGCGTGCCGCGAGGAGGCGATTTGGGCCGCAAAAGTGCAGTAGGCAGCCGCCGCTATTTCGGAGGATCGTTCGGATAAACGAGACCCCACTGCGCACGCAGCGCATCCATCGTCTTGACGATGGCGATGCTCTCCGTGCCCGTCATGGTAGGGCTTTCCAGCAATCCCTGGCGGAGACAGCGGACCACCTCCGCCGCTTCATAGTTGAAACCGTTGCCTTCCAGCGGCAGCGCGATTTCGGTCTCCCCTGGGCGTTTGCCGGTCACGCGCAGCGCCGCGTGCTTGGCGCGCCGAAGCATTTTGCGCAGAGCGGAATCGGGCGCGGGCGGCGCGGATTTCGCGGAGGCGGCAGTCGTTGGAGGCACCGCATACTTCGTCACGGAAAGCCGCTCCGTCTTGAAGAACGGCGCTTCGAATTCAATCCGCCCATGCGTGCCGATCAGGATGGCGCGGTTGGTGCCGAAGGTGTTCAGCGTGGAGGCGAGCAGCGCCTGGCAACCATGAGCGTAGCGGAGCAAGACGGTCGATTGTTCATCCACGCCGGTAGGGCCCATGGAGGCAAGGCCGCGGACCTGCTCTGGCGCGCCGAGGAGAAAATAGGCGAGCGACAACGGATACACGCCTCGATCCAGCAACGTGCCCCCGCCGAGTTGCAGGCTGAGAAACCGGCCCTTCGGATCGCGATCGATCGGGTAGCCGAAATCGGCCGTGAAAAGACAAGGCGTGCCGATTTCGCCGCTTTGCAAAAGCTCCCGCGCTTTCTGGACGGCGGGGATGAAGCGCATCCACATCGCTTCCATGAAGAAGACGCCCTGCGCCCGGGCGCAGTCCACGATCTCCTGGCCGTCCGCCGCGTTCATCGCGAAGGGCTTTTCGCACAGGACCGCCTTCCCCGCGTTGATGCAAAGCAGACAATCCTCCTTGTGGCGACTGTTCGGCGTCGCCACATAAACCACGTCCACATTTTCCGCCGCCGCAAGCCCGCTGTAGCTGCCGTAAGCAGCCGGAATCTGGAAACCAGCCGCGAAGGCCGCCGCCGTCTCTTTCGTACGGGACCCGACCGCGACCAGCTCGGCATCTGGGACCGACTTCAGCCCTTCGGCGAAGGAGCGGGCAATCGTGCCGGTGCCAAGGATGCCCCATCGGACTTTGGAACTCGCGGTTAATTTTGTAGGATTCGGCATGGGGATCTGGACTCTTTACTCAGCCCAGGGCATCGGCGCAATCGGCTCGAAGGTCGTGGTCATCTCGTACGGCTGACCATATTTTCGCGCATGGTGGATGGCCAGCGAAAGCTCGTTAACGTGGAGCGAAAACGCGTTGGACAAACGGCTCGCCCGCTTCTCATCGATTGCGTCGGCCATCTCCTGGATGCCGCGGCTGAAATCCATGTGCAGCCCCATTTCCCAATCGAAGGCCGGCACCTCGCGCACGGGCGGATAAATTTCGCCATGGGGATTCGGCAGTTTCTCGAACCACTCCAGAAACGGCAGGTGCCGCTTGAGCTTGCGCCAAACGCGGAACCAAAATTTCTGCGCGGGCGTGCGCAGGCTGTCCTCGTTCCACCTCCGCGGTTTGAGGCGGATCCTGGAGGCATAATCCCAGGCGTTCTCCACATGCAGCACGCCCGTTTCGCCGAACAGCGTCATGGTGCGATCCTCCCGCCCGGCGAGGCCAACGGTCAGCCGCGCCACCACACCCGATGCGAATTCGATGCAGGACACGGTGAAGTCCGGCGCGTCCGGCGGGTCGAGAACCACCCCCGGTATTTTGTCCGGGACCAAACAGGAGGCAAAGGCGGTGATCCTCTTCGCCGGCCCGAAGAATGCCGCCAGCCACGGCAGATAGTAGCCCGCGTGTTCGAGCGTCAGGCCGATCTCAAATTCATCCTGGGCCGGCCAGGGCGAG
Organism: uncultured Candidatus Methylacidiphilales bacterium; assembly: GCA_964657775.1. GTDB lineage: Bacteria > Verrucomicrobiota > Verrucomicrobiia > Methylacidiphilales > UBA1321 > JABDGH01. The sequence continues at coordinate 5,440 of CAZZWT010000009.1, forward strand.
CCGAGCTTGGTCTTGAGATTATGCAGCTCGGCCTTATGGATCATGTCTTCCTCCATCTCTGCGTAAACGAGGAGGGGCCGGCCAATTTTGTTTTGCCGCAGCGCCTGCCACACTGTTTGCGCCGCCTCGCCGAGCATGCTGCAGGGCGCGCACGAAAGCTGGAGCGATTTCTTTTGTGCGACCTCCACCAGGCTTTTCGCTTCCTCGATCGTCATCGCGAGCGGCTTTTCCGAGTAGACATGCTTCCCGGCCTCGAGCGCGGCCCGCGTCAGGTCGTAATGATTGCGGGGGTTGGTGAGGTTCACCACGATATCGACTGAGTCGTCCGCCAGGAGTTCCGTGAACGATTGGTAGATCCTGGGCACCGAGAAAAGTTTCGCCACGCCTGCCGCGCGCTCCGCATTGAGATCGAGCACGCCCACCACTTTCAACGTCTCGGATTTCGAAAGCGTCAGCATGTAGTAGTTGGCGACGAAACCACAGCCGATGATCGCGAGGCGTTTCATAAATCGGGTTTAGGTATTAGGCGATGTGGATTTCTCCTCAAGCCTTTTCATTCCCAAGCGGCGGCTGATCGCGATCACGTTAAGCTGATTTGATATTCCACCCGCCGCCCACGTGAAGATTGCTGCCGGTTAGCGCCTCGGTGCCATCGCCGAGCAGGAAGCGGACCGGCCCCAGCACATCGTCCGTGGTGCCGTAGCGGCCGAGCGGCATTTCCGATTCGGGCGTATCGCAAACGCTCCCCTGCAGCACGCCGGGCGAGACCATATTCACTGTGATCTTGTGGTGCGCCTCGGCGGCGGCGAGCGTCTGCGTCATCATCCAGACGCCGACCTTGCCGATGTAGTAACTCATCGCGCGGTCCGCTGCGCCAAGGCGGTCGCTGGCTGAGTCGCCGATGTTGATGATCCGACCACGGCGGCTCGCGCGCAGGTGCGGCAGGGCGGCGCGGGTGGCAACGAAGGCGGCGCCCGCCGTGCTGGAAAAGCCAGCCTCCCAATCATGCTGCGACAGCGCCTCAAACGGCTTCGAGGCAAAAACGCCCGCGTTGTTGATCAGCGTATCGAGCCCGCCGAAATGCGCGACGACCTCCTGCACGAGCCGCGCGCCGTCCTCGAGATTCGCGAGCGGATTTTCAAAAAGCGCGGCATCTCCTCCCGCCTGGATGATCGACTGGCGCGCGGTTTCACCCTCGGCACGCGATGAGCGGCAATGCAGTGCGATCCGATGGCCATCGGCCGCGAGACCTTTCCCCAACGCCGCGCCGAGACCTTTCGCGGAACCGGTGAGGAGAACGAGGCGAGGCATGACGTTGAGGCTAGCCTAACCAAGGTAGAGACGCGAGTCCCTCGCGTTCCGGGATGAATGTTTCGACGGACGGCAGTAGACCGCTGTTCCTCCGCAGCGATCAATTCCCCGCCGTCGTCCCAGCCGCCTTCCGCTTCTGCTCCTGCGCGGCGACCTGGTCGGAGGTGAGAGAAAAGGAGACTTTGGGATCGAAGCCGAACCGCTTCTGCAAGTCCGGCTGCATCAGGTTGAAGGTAATCTGCGTGATGCCGCCCGTGTAGCTGACAACGATGCCATCGGCCTGCACCTTCATCAGCTGACTGTTCGGGTAAACCTTGCCATCGAGCGTGCCGATGGTACCCAAATCATTCGTGCCAATCAGCGGCAGTGGGTTGGGCACAGCCGTGACGGCGGGGGAGTTCGCGGCCGCTTCCTTCTGCTTCTCGGCAGCCAACGCGGCTTGGGCGTCCTGCACCTGTTTGCCAAGGTCGGTCAATTCGTTTTGGGCGTCGGCATTGCTTTTGGACAGCTTCGCATTGTCGGCGGACAACGTCGCATTCTCGTCCTTCATCGTCGTGACCTGCGCCGTCGCGTCCGCCAGCCGCTGCTCGTCGCCCTCATGGCGCGAGTTGAGAATGTTGTATTCATAAAAACCGCCGCAGCCGAGAAGCACAATAACCAGGATGAGGAGGTAGTTCATAAGTGAGGGCGGATTTTTTGTGGTGATGAGTGAGGTTCTGCTCCATAGAGACACGGCTGCCGAGCAAAAGTTACGAGAGTCCGCCTAAGAGTTGAAAATTGTGACGCGCGACAACAGCTTAGGTGTAACACCACGCTGGTTAACGAGGGTGAATGACGCACGGGATGACAATCGCCCTGTTTCTCTCTAATCTTACCAGAACCCCATGACTATTATTCTCTCCAAGGATTTCGAGTTCGAGGCGGCGCAGGCACTGCCGCAATTTCCAGAAGGCCACAAGTGCCGCAACGTCCACGGGCATAGTTTCAAGATCACCATTTCCGTGCGCGGCCCGGTCGATGAGGCGAGCGGCATTTTTTACGATCACGCCGTGATCTCCGACGCGATGCGCCCGATCATCGCGCAGCTCGACCACGCCTATCTCAACGACGTCGTCGGGCTGGAGAATCCGACGATCGAGAACATGTCCCGCTGGTTCTGGGAGAAACTCAAGGACCAGTTGCCCGGCCTTTATGAGATCACGCTGTACGAGACGCCGCGCGCGCGGTGCGTTTATCGCGGGGACTAGGTTCTCTCTGGCGCCCTCCGGCTGTTACCGAAAACCTTAGCTATTCCGCGAAATGGTGTAGAAGGCCCTGCGAGACTGGGGACTCCGCTGGGAGAAAGGCACCCGAGACGGGTTCGCCAAGGACCAAGGGCTGCCTGCCACCTGATCGTCGAGACGAAAACGGCCCCAATCAGCCCGAAGGGAGCGCCGACGGACCCGGCGCCTTACCGCGCGCCAAGTTCTTACCGACGCTGAACCGGGTGAGGGAGACTAATCCCCCGACGCCTGCAGCTTGGCCAGAATGCTCAGATCTTCCAGCGTCGAGGTATCGCCCTTGATTTCCTTCCCCTCGGCGGCGGCGACTTCCTTGAGCAGGCGGCGCATGATTTTTCCGCTGCGGGTTTTCGGCAGCGCGTCGGTGAAGCGGATGTCGTCTGGTTTCGCGATCGGGCCGATCTCCTTGCCAACGTGCGCGCGCAGCGCGTCCTTGAGGCCGGGGCCGTGGATGACGCCGTTCTTGAGCGTAACGAAGGCGACGACCGCCTGGCCCTTCAGTGCGTCGGGGCGGCCGACCACGGCGGCCTCGGCGACGTCGGGATGGCTGACCAGTGCACTTTCCACCTCGGAGGTGCCGAGGCGATGGCCGGCCACATTGAGCACGTCATCAATGCGGCCCACGATCCAGAAATAGCCGTCTTTGTCGCGGCGCGCGCCGTCGCCGGCGAAGTAGCAACCCTTCACCTCGCTCCAGTAAGTCTTGCGATAACGGGCGGCATCACCGTAAATCGTGCGCAGCATCGAGGGCCACGGGCGGCGGATGACCAGCTTGCCGCCGACATCGGGTGCACATTCCTTGCCGTCGTCATCGACTACCGCCGCATCGACGCCAAAGAACGGCAGCGTGGCCGAGCCGGGCTTGAGCGGCACCGCGCCGGGCATCGGGGCAATCATGTGGCAACCGGTCTCGGTTTGCCACCAGGTATCGACGATTGGGCAGCGCTTGCCGCCGACCTTCTCGTGATACCACATCCACGCCTCAGGATTGATCGGTTCGCCCACGCTGCCGAGCAGGCGCAGGGAGGAGAGATCGTGCGGCGTCAGCCAGTCGTCGCCCCATTTGATGAAAGACCGGATGGCCGTCGGCGCTGTATAGAAAATGCTCACGCGGTGCTTGTCAATCATCCGCCAGAACCGGTCCGGCTCCGGGAAATTCGGCGTGCCTTCGTAAAGCAACGTGGTGCCGCCGTTGGAGAGCGAGCCGTAGGTGACGTAGCTGTGCCCGGTGATCCAGCCGACATCGGCGGTGCAGAAATAGACGTCCTCGGGCCGCAGGTCGAAGAAGTACTTCGTCGTCAGGTGGCAGCCGAGCAGGTAGCCCGCGGTGGTGTGGAGGATGCCCTTCGGCTTGCCCGTGCTGCCACTAGTGTAGAGGATGAAAAGCGGGTGCTCGCTGTCCAGAACCTCGGCGGGGCAGACGGCGCTGACCTGCTGCGTCTCATCGTGGAGCCAGAAATCGCGACCGGGCGCCATCTTGGTTTCCTGCTTCGTGCGCTGGACGACGATGACGCTCTTCACCTTCGGCGCGCCAAGCAGCGCCTGGTCGACCCCGGGCTTGATCGCGAGCGCCGAGCCGCGACGGAACCCGCCATCGGCGGTGATGACCACCTTCGCGCCGCAATCGTTGATGCGTTCCTTCAACGCCTCCGCGCTATAGCCGCTGAACACCACGCTGTGCGGGGCGCCGATGCGCGCGCAGGCCAGCATGGCGATCACAGCCTCGGGAATCATCGGCAGGTAAATCATCACGCGATCGCCCTGCTTCACGCCGTGCTTCTTCAGCACGTTGGCCATGAGGGAAACCTCGCGTAACAGTTGGAGGTAGGTCAGCGTCGTGACGTCGCCCGGCTCACCCTCGAAAATTATCGCGGCCTTGTTGCCGTTGCCGGCCTCGACGTGGCGGTCGAGGCAGTTATAGCTCGCGTTGAGCTTGCCGCCGACGAACCACTCCGCAAACGGCGGTTTCCACACGCAGACTTTTTTCCACCGCTTGAACCAGGTCAGCTCTTCTGCCGCCGCCTTGCCCCAGAATTTATCGGGGTTTTTCATCGAGGCCTTGTGCAGCTTGAGATACTTTTTCATGCTGCCGACGCGCGAAGCGTTGGCGAATTTCGCGGAAGGCTTGAAAACCCGCTTTTCCTTCAAGTGTGACTCGATGTTGACGGATTTGCCGTGAACGTTGGATGCGGAGCTTGCCGGTGTGGCAGAGGTAGACATGGGGGAAAATCCTGGGGGGGGTTGAAGACGAAAGTCGATGCGACCATCGTGATGTAAGCAAGAACGATTTCAGCGGGCAACTCAAAGCGACACGCAATAAATGCACGCGCTCGACACGCTTTTTCTTGCGTTTACCCGTCCGTCACCCATGTCTTTTTTCCGTCGCAACTGTAAAATCTTCGACGCAAACTTCGTCAATTCTTTTGCTGATTTTTATTTTGCAAATGCGTGACCATTTCGCTTGCCGCTCCATCAACGCGTGATTAGCTTGCCCTTCCCGCAGCCCGAAAAGCTCCGCGAAAAATGAATAAAAAGCTCTTCCCCATTTGCCGGTCTGGTGGCATGGCGAATAACTTACGGCGGGACGAGTTGTTCACCAGTGGGATTCAAATTTATGTCATTTTGGCGACTTGTCTAACATGTTCACCACAAATCCTTTGCTAGAAGCTTCAGAGCGTCTCTGAAGCCCTTTTTTAACTTGTTTTCTTCGCACCTCTAATCTGAACAACTTGTGAGTAACCCTATCCCGACCCTCGACTTGACCGATATTTGGGCCTCCATCTGCCTCGAATTACAGCAGGTTGTCTCCGTCGATGCCGTGAGCCGCTGGTTCCGTCCGTTGCGTGTGCATAACTACGCGAATAAGACGCTCACGCTCGCGTCCGACAACAGCATTTACCAGTACTGGATCGAGGAGAATTACATCTCGCAATTGAAGGCCACCGCGGCGCGCGTGCTAGGCGAGAGCGTCGCGATTATTTTCCACGCGCAGGACACGCCGATAGCAGGCATCACCCCCGATGTCGCGCCCTCGGCCCTGACCAAAATCGAGCCGGTTCGCGTGAAGAAGGAGTCCGCCAGAATTTCGGCGGCAAGCAGCGACTCGCGCGGTTGCCTGAACCCGCGCTACACGTTCGAGACCTTCGTCGTCGGCGAGAACAATCGCTTCGCCCACGCGGCGGCCATGGCGGTGGCGCAGGCCCCGGCCCGCACCTACAATCCGCTTTTCCTCCACGGCAGCGTCGGACTCGGCAAGACGCACCTGATGCAGGCGGTCGGTCATCTCATCCAGGCGAACAAGAAGCACCTCAAGGTTTTCTATGTCACCTCCGAGCAATTCACCAACGACTACATCAGCGCCATCCAGCACGGCGAGCTCCAAAAATTCCGCAAGGCCTATCGCCAAGTCGATGTACTCCTGATCGACGACATCCAGTTCCTCGCTGGCAAGGACCGCTCGCAGGAGGAATTTTTCCACACCTTCAACACGCTGTTCGACGGCAGCAAGCAAATCGTGCTCACCGCCGATTCGCCGCCCTCGGAAATCGCCAACCTCGAAAAGCGCCTCACCTCGCGCTTCGAGATGGGCCTGCCCGCCGAACTGCAATTGCCCGACTCCGAGACGCGCCTCGCCATCCTGCGCCACAAAATGGAAGCGATGCCGGAGAAGCTAACCGATCCCGTCCTGCAATTTATCGCCGAGCGCGTGAAGACAAATATCCGCCGGCTCGAAGGCGCGCTGAATCGCGTGGCCGCGTTCGCCTCGCTGCACGGCAAGGCCATCACCGTGCCGCAGACCGAGGTGCTCCTGCGCGATCTCCTCCAGCAGGAAGGCCAGCAGTCCGTCAGCATCGACCTGATCCAGCGCCGCGTGGCCGAGACCTACGACCTTCGCCTGGCCGACATGACGAGCAAGCGCCGCCCCGCCAACATCGCGCTGCCCCGCATGGTGGCGATGTACCTGAGCCGCCGGTTGACAACTTCCTCGCTGAATGAAATCGGCGAGGCGTTCGGCGGTCGCGATCACGGCACCGTGCTCCACGCCAATCGCGAGATCGAGAAGCGCATGGTCGCCGACGAAAAGCTCCGCCGCATCGTCAACTACCTCGCCGAAAAGCTGGTCGCGACACAGGGCTGAGTTCAAAGGTCGCCGGAAGCGTCCCGTCCGGGACGCCTGCGGACACAACGGCAAAGATCACTCGCTATTTTTCGTGCGAGAGTGCCAGGTGCTTGCGCAACCGATCCGGTGCAGGGCCTGCCCCGCCTACCTTTCGCGCTCGTTGCTTCGGTGCGAGAAACCACGCTATAACGGTGTCACCCATGAGCCGATCAGCCCGCCGAGAAGGATTGCTCTGGAAAACCTGGTCTGCCTTCCAAGCCCGCCAACCCGGTAAAATCGTCGTCATCGACGCCGTCCATGACAAAGCCTGGACCGCCTCCGCCCTGACCGAAGCCGCGCTCGATTTCGCCGCCGATCTTAGCAGTTACGAACCTGGCGAGCGCATCGCCTTCCGCATGCCCAACGGCGCGGAATGGTTCACCCTCTTCCTCGCCCTGCAACGCGCCGGGCTCGCCGCGATTCCGCTCGACGGCGGCATGCCCGATGAGGGCTGCGTCGAAACCGCCCGCCGACTTGGCTCTCGCGCCCTTTACCTCGACGGCAAACGTCATCCCCTCGGCGTCGATGAAGCCGCCATCAAACGCAAACGCCGCATCGCCTGCATCAAGCTCACCTCCGGCACCGGCGCGGAGCCAAAGGCCATCGAGTGCCGCGCGGAGCACCTGCTCGCCGATGGCCGCCATATCATCGCCACCATGCGCATCCGTCCGCGCGACATCAATCTCGCCGCCATTCCGCTCGGCCACTCCTACGGCCTCGGCAACCTTGTTCTTCCGCTCATCCTGCAGGGTACCGCCGTCGTCTGCGCGGCGGAATATATGCCGCGCCAATTGCTGGAGTGGATCGCGCGCCATCGCGTTACCGTTTTCCCCGCTGTGCCCGCGCTCTTCCGCGCGCTCGCGGCGCTGCCGGGCGGGCAGGGGAGGATCGATTCGCTGCGCACGGCCATCTCCGCCGGCGCGGTGCTCACGCCCGCCGTCGCGCAGGCCTTCCACGCGCGGTTTGGGCGCAGAATCCATAACTTTTACGGCTCATCCGAAACCGGCGGCATCTGCTACGACCGCACCGGCGCCGTCTCCCTCACCGGCCGCTCTATCGGCAAACCACTCGACGGCGTGACCGTCACTTTAAACAAGCAGCGCATCACCGTCACCAGCCCCGCCGTCGCCACGCGATCAAGAAAATGGTGCCTCACCGATTTCGGCGAATGGAACAAGCGTGGCGAACTTGTCCTCCTTGGCCGCGCCGGGCAGGGCGCAAATATCGGCGGGAAAAAAGTCCACCCGCTTGAGATCGAGCGCCTCCTCCGCGCCATGCCCGGCGTGACCGACGCCGCCGTCTGGCTCCAACAAAGCGAAGGCCGGGACCTGCTCATCGCCGGAGTTGAAACCGCCAAGTCCCGCGCACAAATCGAACGAGCCCTCGCGGGGCAACTCCCCGCGTGGAAGTTGCCGAAAACCTACGTCATCACCCGCGAACTCCCACGCAACGCGCGAGGCAAGCTCGACCTGCCGGCCTTGAAGCGGCAGGCCGGCTCAGGTGTGCCGCGATGAAAACCTTCCTCTATATCCTCATCGGCCTTGGCTGCCTGATTTTCTCGGCCTTCATGGGCCCGACCGGAATCATGGCACTGGTCCACGACCAGGAATTCGACGACCACGGCATTCGCACCCCCGCTGTGATCACGCGCGTCTGGATCGTCCACAATGGCCGGAGCAACGGCAAAACATGCTGGGCTACTTTGATCTATCAACCCGGCGCGGGTGCTTCGCGTGAAACGAACATTCGCGTTTCCCCGCCCACCTATGACGATTTGAAGGTCGATCAACGCATCGCGGTGAAATACCTGCCCGCGAACGAGGGCGACATCCGCATTGATCTGCCCGCCGAAGTGGAGTGGCACTGGATGCAGGACGCCGGCACAATCCTCGCGGGAGTCGTAATTTTCGCCATCACGCTTTTCCTCGGCTGGGTCGCGCTGCCGCGCAGCCGGCAATCGTGGGAGGACGCCGCGGTGAAAGCCGACCTGGCCGGAAGAGACCACTTTTAGGGAGGACCATTTATGCGCCAAAGAGCTCCTTTGCCCCCCAGCTTCGGACTCGTTGTCTTGGGCTGTTTTTTCGCGGGTCTTATGACGCTGGCGTGGCATCTCCTTCATCGGGACGAGCAATTCGATGAAAGCACGAATCGCAGCCAGGGAATCGTCGAGCACGTTTGGAGCAGCTCAGGGAAGGGGGCTCATTACCATGTCCGCCTGCATTTCACGGATGACCGGAACCGTTTGTGGACCGACACGCTCGACGACGTTTCGCGCGGGACTTACATGAGCGTCAAGACGGGCGTGATCGTGCCGGTCAAGTATCTTGCTGAAGATCCCACCCAGAGCCGGATCGATTGGCCAAACGAAAGCCAGTACCACTGGCATAACGACAAAATTCTCTTTTACGTCGCTCTGGGCCTTGGCGGATTTTGGATCTTGTTGTTGTGGTCGGCGATTCGTGGACGCAATGGATAACCAATGAGTCCACGCGACGCCAATTCTCTCACCGTACTGGTCATCTTCGGCCTTCTCTCACTCGTGATTCTCGGGTTCGCCGCGTACAACCTGTATGTCGACGAGCAGTTCGATCACGACGCTCTCAAGAGCCAGGCCACGATCAAGCAAGGCTCGATCACGCGTGGCAGCAAGAGCAGCATTCACTACCGGGTCGTCTATGTTTTCCGGGACCTTTATTTCCGGCGATGGACCGCGACGACCGACGTTGCGCGCGAGACGTACGCGCGCTTGCACGTCAATGACGCGGTGCCGGTCAAATACCTCGACGATGGAACGAACCAGAGCCGGATCGATTGGCCGTCCGAGGATGAGTACCATTGGAAACGTGACGAGGCGCTCTTTGGCATCGGCCTCTTCGTTGCTGGATTCGCTGTTTTGGTTTATATCGTGAAACGGCCCCGTAGAACTTGGATCACGTATTATGACCGGCATCGCTCATGAGCGACGGTCAGAGACTGCTGCCACGGCTGAGGACGATCCGTCCTCGCGCCACTTCGATTTGATTTGTTCGCGACGTCACAGCGAACTGCGCGAGCTCGCCCAGGCTATGTTCCAGCACGACATCCGTCTCCAGCGTCTCGCCCGGCTTCACCGGTTGCTGGAGCTTGAATTGCACCACCTGCGCGAGGACGAAATGCTTCGGCGCTTCTGCCGCCAACATCGAGGCCCACAGCGCACCCGCCGCCTGTGCCGCGCACTCGATGAGCAGCACGCCCGGCATCAGCGGCTGGCCGGGAAAATGATCCGCGAAAAACGGCAACGCGGGATCGAGCCATTTCCGCCCGCGCCCCTCCTTGCCGTGGACCGTGACGTCGAAGGCATCAAGAAACGAAAAGCCGGGACCGTGGGGAGTGAGGCTCATTTGGATGCGAAGTAGTTTTAACAGGAAGACATGAAATCAGGAAAACAGGAAAGAAGAGAAGTTGAGACCTCTGCGAAAGTTCTTGATCAAGAAGACAAGCCTCCGAGGTAGCCGCCGCTGTCCCTCGCGGCGAGCGCCCGAGGCGCCTTTCTTGCCTTCCCTGCGGACGCGACCGTTCCGCGGCTAGGGACAGCGGCGGCCACCTTCTGCATTTTATCAACTTCAGTTCATGTACTTCCTGATTTCATGTCTTCCTGTTAAAATCGCCTGAAGCTAAAAGAGCGGAACGAACTGGTACCATTGCTCGGGATAAGCGCGGAGCACCGGCAAAAACGTATCCGCAATTTGCTGGCTGTAAAATCGCAGAGTTTCCGCTCGCGACTCGCGCATCGCGATGAAAATCGGCGCGAAGACCTGCGCGTGATAGCTGCCGTCCCTGCGCCGCACCATCGTGGCGGGAATCACCGGCACGCCGCCATGTGCCGCCAGCAGCAAAATGCCGGCCGAGAAATTCGCCGTGCCGCCGGGCAGCATCACCGGCGTGCTGTCGGTGGGATGGGGCCGATCAATCAGCGTGCAAATGAATTGCCCCGCGCGCAGCCGCTCGGCGATTTGGAGGAAAGCGAAGCTATCCGTGCCGATCTCCAGCGTGTCCGCCTTCCAGCGTTTCCGAAAGGCCGCGCGCCAATCGGTCAGCGCGCGCGTCGGCTCGGGGTAGGTCAGCACCGTGGCGGGGAATCCATGCTGCGCCAGAAGCAGGCCCCCCAATTCAAAGAGCCCGAAGTGCGCCGTGACGATGAGCGCTCCTTTTCCCAGCGCGTGGGCCTGCTGCAAATGCTCGAGTCCATCGACCTGCGCGATGATGGACGCGGCCTCCTTGGGCGGACGTGTGCCGATGTGGAAATAATCGGCGAGCGTTTTCCCGAACTCGCCATAAACATGGCGGGAGAGCCCAGGCGTCTGCGAGAGGTCCAGGAGCTGCAAGTTACCCCGAACGACGGCCACGCGATCCGCGTGCAGCCACGCATAAAGCAGCCCGGCCCCGTTGGCCAGCGCGCGCAAAAGCGGGAGAGGCAGCCACCGGGCCAGCGCCGCGCCGAGATCGAACATCGCCGCGCGGTAGAGCCCCGCGGAATGCGGCGCGCTCGCGTTCACGCGGCGGGTGAACCGGGCCGGCGCGTCAGAAAGTGTTGGAGTGTCGACACGCTCTCAAACGCCTCGCGCGCTGTGCCGGGATCGGCGATGGCGATGCCGTACGATTTCTCGATGCCGACCGTGAGTTGCAGCGCGTCGATCGAATCGAGCCCGAGGCTGTCCGGGCCAAAGAGCTTCGTCTCCGGCAAAATTTCCGCGGGCGAAACGCGCAGCATGCAGTTATCGACCAGAAGCTGGCGGACGTCGTCGAGGGTGATCTCGGTCATAATCTAAAAAAGCCGCTCCCCCGCAAGTTGTCTAGGGGAAGTTGCGTTCCCGTCCGACGGATCCGCAAATTTGCAGGTAGCCGGCGCAGGCCCGACGTCGCCTACCTTTTTAACTCAAGCGCGGCCAGTTGATGATTGAGTCCCCACATCGGTAGCAAGATTTGGGGTGTGTCTGCGCTCAGGAACTGAAGCGCGCGCAAGGTGTGCCAGGCGGCTGACGCAGTGAACGCCTCGCCGAGGTAAGGCAACGCAGCGTTATCGAGCTGCGTTTTTTTCGCAAGGACGGAAGCCTCCAACGGCCCAAGCCAGTTGCGCGCCGCGGTGGGGAAGATCGCAGCGTTGCAGCCGTGCACCATGTTTTTCGCGGCGACGGCGGCTTCCATTTTCGTGCGATAGATAAAGCCATCGCGAGCCTTCGCGATAATCTGCGAATCTCCATCCTGCGCACCGCGCACAAGAAGCCCGCCCGCGCCTTCAGAAGTAAGGAATCCATTCGCCGTGCGCCGCAACCACCGCGCGCTGCGGTAGGCGTCGAGCACCAGCGGGTCGAATTCCTCCACGCCGAGCACGAGCACTTGCTTCACGCGCTTCTGCCGCAGCCAAATGGATGCCGCGATCAGCGCGGAGACCCACGCCGTCTCATCGCCCGCCACAGCGTAGGCCGCGCCGTTGAGCCCGAGCACGGCGGTCACATGGCTGACCGGCGAATTGAAAACCGTTTCGGGAAAAAGGGCGGGGCTGGCCGTCTTCTGGCCTTGCTTCACGATGCCCTCGAAGAACCGCCGGCTGTAGGCCAGGCACCCGGCCGAGAAGGCGACGATGATGCCCGTCTCCGCGCGCCCGGCGGCGGGGACATTCGCGAGCGCCTGCTCCGCCGCTTCAACCAGGAAGAACGTAATCGGGCTGGCGCGACGCAGGCGCGGCTCCTTTTGCCAGCGCGCGAAGGCGGGAGCTTTTTGATCGACCCGCAGCACAGGCCAGGTTTGTCCCGGCGCGCGGATTTCAGGCAGGGCGGTCGGCGAGGGCTGGCCATGGAGCAGGGCGTCGATGCCGATCCCGGCGGGACTGACCGCGCCTTGGCCGATGATGGCGAGGTCGAGGTTCATGGACGTTTCAGAGCGTTGTGCTCGCCTTCGCTCAGGATGGCGGAGTTTCTGAGCACGGCGTTCATTCTAATCTCCGCGAAAAAACCAACGCCGCGTTCGAGCCCCCGAAGCCGAGGTTCACGCTCATCACATGCTGCATCGCTTGCGCCGATTCATCCGTGCCAACCAGCGCGGGTGCGATTTCGGGAATCGGAGTTTGCAGATTGAGCTGCGGCGGAAGTTTTCCGCTCCGCAGGGCTTCGATGGTGAAGAGTGCCTCAATCGCCCCGGCCGCGCCGAGCGTGTGGCCGATCGCCGCCTTGGTGGAACTGATGCGCGTGTGGCCCAGCGCATCGCCGAGGAACGTCGCGTAGGCTTTTGCCTCGGTGCCATCATTCACCGGCGTCGCCGTGCCGTGCGCGTTGATGTAGCCGATATTCGCGGATGCGATTCCAGCCTGGGTCGCGGCGGCGCGCATGACGTCGAGGAGCGCTTGGCCGTCGGGCTGTGGTTGCGTGAGATGGTAGACATCGGTGGTGTGGCCGTAGCCGGTGAGTTCGCACAGAATGGGAGCGCCGCGTCGCTGCGCATGCTCGGCTGATTCCAGCACGAGAAAAGCCGCCGCCTCCCCGATGAGCAAGCCGGTGCGGTTGAGATCAAAGGGGCGGCAACGATCGGTGCTGGTGGCCTGCAGGCAATCGAAGCCGACGAAAACGAGTTCGGCGATCGCCTCGAATCCGCCGGTGAGAACGCACTCGGCCAGCCCGGTGGCGATGAGATCGGCGGCGTGGCCGATGGCGTTGGCGCCGCTCGCGCAGGCGTTGGCCACGATGACGGAGTGGCCGGAAAAGCCGAGCGTCTGCTGGAGGTCGAGCACCTGCTGCTGCGGCAGGTAGCGCGAGACTTGGTCGAAGAGATGCGCGCGTTTCCCGGTCAGCACGCGGCGCGCAAAATTTTCGCCGAAGGCCATGCCGCCCGCGGTGGTGGAGACGGAAATCGGCAAGGCGCGCAACGTCGAGCGCAGGTGGGCATCGAGCAGGCCGGCGTGGGCGAGCGCCTCGCGCGCGGCAGGCAGGGCGAGGCGCGTGGTGCGGGAGAAGCGGCGCACGATTTTAGCGGGGAGATCGTCGAGCGCGGGGAGCGCGGCGCTGGCGGCGTGGTGGCAGCGGCAGCCGGAGGTATCGAAAAGGTCCAGCGGCGCCTGCGCATCGCGACCAGCGATGAGGGCGTCCCACGAGGCGGGAAAATTCGCGCCGAGCGGAGTGACAGCGCCGATGCCGGTGACGACGATGCTCATAGCTTTATTGCAGCACTCCCCGATAAATCGCCCGCGCCTCGACGGGCCCGCCCTTAAAGTAAAACGTGCGTTGATACGTGAACGTGCGCGAGGGCACATCGAAGTCGAGGTTGCGCGGGCCGGTGGCGTAGTTGGGATCGTAGACTTTGTAGTGAAATTTATCGCCATCGTTTGTGCCGGAGATGATGACCAGCACGTGGTTGATATTCAGGCTCGGGAAATTGTAGAGCCAAACGATGGTCGGGTAATTCATCTGCAAGTCGCGGAAGATTTCCGTGTTCAATTCCGCCTCCGTGTCGCGGCCGATCGGCACGATGATCGGCATGTTGCCCGCACGGAAATAGACCGGCCAGCCTAAGCCGATGTTCGCCTGGAAAACGCTCGCGTTCGCCTTGCTGATCTCGCGCAGGTTGGCATACCCCGGAAAGGCGATGCGCTGGCCGGGCGGCAGCGGCGGCAGCCACACGTCCCGCTCGGTCACCTGGCGGATGCGGTCCGGCAAAAGGTCGGGCGCGAGGGGTGGAAGATCGGGCTCGAACTTGGCGAACTTCCAAAATTGCACGGCGGCGCGGGTTACGACGAAGCAGCGGCGCGTGTAGTCGCGCTTTTCCGTTTTCGTCGTGGGCTTTTGCACCGTGCCATCGACGTAATTCCAGACCGTCTCATTGGCAAAAGAGAACGTGTCGGTCGCGTACTGGAACGGGCGAGGCGCGGCATTTTCCGGCGGATCATAGGCGGCAAGGGGGACGACGGACGCCAGCAAAATCAGGAGGACGACTTTAATTGAAGCAGGCATAGCGAATCGGGACAGGACCGGGTGCGGGGATGAAAGAGGAATTCGTGAAAGCCGTCGGGAAGCGTGGCAATCGTTGCGCGCACATCTTTCGAATTTAGCTTGGAACGGACGCCCCACAAGGTATCGGGCGTGCGCCAGCGTGACAACTTCCGACGACGCTCGAGATAAAGCGCGTTCAGGATCGCCCAAGGCAACGATGCCGTCCGCCCCGGAAAAACGCGGGGCAGGCCGAGCCGGATCCATCCCTGAAAGCGCGGGCCGACCACATCGACCATGGCCCGGTAGACCGCCGGGTGCGCATGCAAATGATGATGCGAATTAATAAAGCGGCATTCGAGCCCGGTGGCCTGAAAGAGCTCCCACTGCCGCACCACCTCGTCCCGCATGAGGGCTTTCGCCTTGCCGGAAAAGCCGATGGCCACCCCCGCCCGCGCTGGCGATCGTCCCCAGGGCCAGCGCTCCACGGTGGACGGAATCGAATCGCAGAGATGCAAATGCCATCCAATGTGCAACGAAGAGCAGGTGCGGGCCGTCTCAACAGCAGCCGCCGTCGCGGGTTGAGCCATCATCAACGCCGCGGCATTTAATTGGCCCGAAACATGCGTGTGGTGAATAGCATCGTTGATTTCATCACTCATGCCAAAGTCATCGGCGACGTAAATAAGCTCCTTGGCCATGTTGATTTAGTTCTATAGAGTGCCGTAATTTCATGCCCTCGCAAATCCTCATTACTGGCGCCACGGGTTTCATTGGACGCCAGTTAACCGGCGACCTCGCCGCAGCGGGCAAACGGGTGCGGGTGCTGGCACGCAACCCCGGCAAGGCGCGGGACTTATTCGATTCGCGGGTGGAAATCGTGGCCGGCGACATCTGCGACCCGGCCTCGCTCGAGCAGGCGTGCCGGGGCATCGAAACCGTCTACAACATCGCCGGGATCTATAAATTCGGCCTGCGCCACCGGCACGAGCTTTGGCAGGCCAACGTGGAAGGCGCGGAGAACATTTTCCGGAGCGCGGCTACCGCCAGGGTCGGCCGCGTGGTGCATCTCAGTTCAGGCGGGACCCTGCGCAAGACGGTGCCGCTGGATGACATCGATTCCGCCCTGCTTGACGAGACCGACTTCCCCGCCACGCCGCCCCGCTTTTGTTCCTATAAGGCCTCGAAGTGGCACGCGGAGCAGCGCGCGCTGGAGTGGACTCGCCGCGGCCTGCCGGTCGTCATCGCCAGCACCACGTGCCCCATCGGCACCGGGGACGAAACGCCCACGCCCACCGGCCAGATCGTGCGCGATTTCCTTCAGCGCAAGTTCCCTTTCTATTGCCGCACCGGGCTCAACTTCATCGGCGTGGCCGACTTAAGCGAAGGGCTGCAGGTCGTGGCCGCCTCGGGGAAGGTCGGGGAGCGCTATCTCCTCAGCGGCGAAAATTTGTGGCTGAAGGAATTTCTCGACCTGCTTTCGGAAGAAACCGGCCTGGCCGCGCCGCGCGTTTGCCTGCCGAACGCCCTCATCCGCCTCATCGGCGTGGCGGGCGAGGCGTGTGATTTCCTCAATCCCCGCAGCACCAGCGCGCGCGTTTGCCTCGAAACCTCCGTGCAGGCGGAGCGAATCCAGTTCTTCAGTAACGCCAAGGCACGAAACGAGCTGGGTTGGAAGCCGGCCGGCTCGATCCGCGCGAGCATGATGGAAGCCATCGCGTGGTTCCGCCAGGACGCGGAGCTGGAGCTCGCCGCGGCCCCCACATCGTCGGTGCGATCGCATGTTCAATAATAGCCCACTGGCCCTTTTCTTGGCGATCTGGTCGGCAGCAGGGCTGGGGTGGTGGCTCCTCGCCTCGCGACTGGCCGCGCGGGCTTCCGGGCAGCGCACGTCCGTCACGCCCGCGCCCACGGGGCAGACGCTGTCCATCTTCAAGCCCCTGCCGCCGCTCGGCGCGACGGGCCTCGTCGCGATCGCCGCCGGCCTGGAATCGTTCGCCGCCCAGCTTGATGCGGAAAGCGAA
>CAZZWT010000010.1:0-21419 GCA_964657775.1 uncultured Candidatus Methylacidiphilales bacterium
CAGTGCGGAAACGATGGGCGTCAAGAGCCCGTCGCATCATCGCCCGAGTGCCGCTGCGTTAATCAAGCGCAGCGGTCGCCTCTCGGTTGATCGTGGCCGCATCAAGGCGAGCACCACGGCGACGATTAACCACGACTGGCCCGATATCCAGAAGAAGCTCGATGAAAAAATGGCCGGCCTCGTCACGCAGGCAACGGCGATTTGCGAGACCGCACCGCGCCCGATGCGCCTGCCGCGCTCGATCGCTCCTTCGCAGTGGCTCGAGTTTTTGGAGAGTCACCTTACCCTTTTCCTCGCCACGCTGGAGGCGCAGGGCATCAACGTCCGCACCACGGTGAACGTGGAGGACGCACCCCGTAACGATGTCGCCGAACGGACGCGACTGGTCACGGAGTTGATGGATGAAATCAGCCAGGCGCTGTCCAACTTCACGCCGCCGGAAAAGCCCGCAACGGTGAAGATCGCGAACGATCCCACCCCGGTGCGGCTGGAGGATATTTTTGAATCGATTGACCAAGGCAGCCTTTCGGAAGCGGATAATTATCTCAAGGGCATAGACGCCGACTCGTTCCCGAAGGAGCAGATCAGCGAGGTCTGGTCGCACCTCGGCCTCGCTTACCAAAATAATCACGATACGAAGAAAGCGATGGTCGCCTACCAGCGCGCCCGCGAATTGAACCCGGAGAATCTTCAAGCCTGGTTCAACGGCGGCATGATCCAGCACGAGGAAGGCATGCTTCACCCCGCGCTCCAGTGCTATTTGCGGGCGATCGAGCTCGACCCGGAGCAATCGAAAATCTGGTGTAACCTCGGCGCGCTGCAATTCCAGCTCGGCGATTTCCAAGCCTCCGTGGATTCCCTGAACCGTGCCGTTGGCATCAAGCCCGATTACGCCCGCGCGTGGGACAATCTCGCCGGGTCGCTCTGCGCGCTCGACCAACTTTCCGAGGCGGAGCGGTGCTGCCATCGCGCCCTCAATTTCAAGCCCGACTACGCTGATCCACATTTCAAGCTCGGCACGATTTACTTTCAGCAGGGACGTATGGAGGAAGCCGAGAAATCGTTCCGCAAAGTGCTCGAGTCCAACGCCGGCTATCCATTGGCCGGTCATTATCTGGCAATGGTGCTGGCGCGGACCAATCGCCTGAAGGACGCGCTCGAGGTTTGCGAAATGGCGGCGACGCCGCCCGGCGAAACGGAATTGCCCTCGCTGGCGTGGAACGAAATGGCCTTCCACCGCTACGAGCGCGGAGAATACCAAGAGGCGATCCGCGCCTACGAAAAGGCGCTGACGTTCACCCCGGAACGCGCCGTGATCTGGCTCGATGCGGGCGTGGCGCATCAGCAACTGGGCGAACTTGACCAAGCCCGCCGTCACTACGAGCAGGCAGTGGAACTTGACCCTGAACTGGCGCGCGCGTGGCACAATCTTGGCGCGGTACGGCAGGAACTCGGCGACGTCAAAGGCGGACAGCAGGCGATCGATGAGGCGGAGCGATTGCTGGCGCGGGGAAGGTAGTGGTTAGCCTTTCCAGGTTTTCAGGAACCGCCTGACGTCTTCATGATTTCCGATCAGGTTAAAATAGAGCGTGCCAGACGCCAGGGCGAAAACGAGCCGTTGCCGTAGATCCAGCCGGCATTCGTACAAATTTTTTCCCAACGCTCGAAGCCCGGTCCCTCCATGAAGGTGCGGCTGCCCAAAGCTGATTCGCACTTTCTCAATAAGTTCACCAATGCGCCGGCGTTCTTCCCAGTCGAGAGAACGAAAATAATTTCGAAGATTCGGCTCAATCGCTATCGTCAAGGAGGGCTTCGAGACCTGTTTTGAACCGTTTGGCTTTGCCCGAGGCGAGATCTTTCTTGGCTTTGGCATGAAGTTTCTTGGCGATGATTTTCATTTCGGCGGGTTTGATCCCGTACTCGCGTTCGGCGTAATCGCGGGACACAACTTCCACCGGACGCAGGGCCACGACTTTGCCTCCGACGACGATACCGATGTCGTCCCCTTTCAACGCGCGGCGTAGAACGGAGGAAAGGTTTACCCGAGCTTGAGTGGGAGTGATCGTAGTCATGCTCTTATTTAAGACGCAAATGCGAGCACCGTCAACTACACTGCCGGACACGGGGCGATAAAAACCAGCCAACACGAGGGGGACAAGGTCTGTCCAAGTTAGGCGATCAACGCCTTCAAATTCTCCAAAATCTCCTGCGAGGAGACAGGCTTGTGCCAGAGAATGACCGCGCCCTGCTCGTAAACCTCAAGGTTGGTGCCGGGCGCCGCGCCAGTCAGCACGATGAGCGGCAGGTCCGGGCGGATCCGATGCATTTCCTTCAGCAGCGCGTTACCGGAAACGTGCGGCAGCGTCAGATCGACGAGCACGACCGACCATACTTCCGGATTCTGATTGAAAGCGATCAGCCCGGAAAGACCATCCGCGGCGTGCGTGACTTCGTAGCCGTTGGTTTCCAAAAGCGCGGCGATGGACTCCGCCACTTCCGGGTCGTCCTCGATGTGGAGAATGTGCTTCTTCGCGTGACTTGGCAGTGCTTGCGTTTGTAAAGCGGGGCGATCCATTCCACTTGTCTTAGCCGAGACGCGGCAGGAAGACAAGAAGTGCCTCGCTGTTACTATGTTACGGTTTGAATTCGCTAAAGTTTCGCTAATTATTTCGCTGCGGCTGCCGAAGGGGCGACGCAGAGGAAATGCCAGTCGCCACTAAAGAGGCAATAGAGCGCGAGGAGCAGGTTGGTCACGCCATGGGCCACCATGATGTTGCCGAGGCTCTTCGTGCGGACAAACCAGCCGCCGTACAGGATGCCGACCACGACGGCGAGCGGCCATTCCGGCCCGTGCACCGTGGCGAAGAACGCGGTGGTCACCCAGAACGAGAAGGGCTGGTAAGCGCCGATCGGCACGGCGGTAAAATCCTCCTGGATGAGCCAGCGCATGAGGAAGCCTCGCCAGAAGAGTTCCTCCATGATTGGCACACAGATCGCGATACCGGCCACGCGAAAGGCGAAGAGGAGCCACGACTCGGCTGTCGGGTAGAGCGTGAACGGGTTCAGGCCAACGGGGTGGAGTTCTTGGATCTGCATGCGCCAGGACGTGAGGCCCACGGCGGAGACGGCGGTGTTATAGAGATTCTCGAGCATCGCATTGAGTTGCATGGCCCAAGGATCGAGCCCGATCCACGCGACGATGCCGACGATGCCGACAAGCACGCTGCCTAAGGGTGAAGTCGGGGTCAGCGTCGGCAGCCTGCGCCAAAAGAAAGCGATGGCCGCGGCCACGAGAACGGTGACGACGGGATAAAGGAGATAATGCTGCCCGGGAAAATAGCTCTCGATGGTGAGGAACGCGGCGAACAGGAAGAACGGCGCCACGTAGGGCACAACGTCGGATTTCATACTGCGCAGAAGCGTAGTCGGCGCGAGGCCGATGGCGATGCGAAACGTCGTGCGGCCGAGCTGTCGTCGCGGCGGTCTGCGCCCGTTTTGGTGTAGCGACTAGCTTTCACGCCGCACTCGTCCTAGAATGAAAGGCCCATGTCCGTGCTTCCCCATCCCCAGGCGCCTGTCTCCAAGCGCGAACTCTACACCGTCTTCGCGGGACTCATGCTGGCCCTCACCCTTGCCTCGCTCGACCAGAACATCGTCAGCACCGCGCTGCCGCGGATTGTCAGCGATCTCGGTGGGCTCGCGCATCTGTCGTGGGTCGTCACGGCCTTCATTGTCACGTCGACCATCAGCACGCCGCTCTACGGCAAACTCAGCGACATGTATGGCCGTAAGCCGCTCTTCTTCACCGCGATCATCATCTTCCTCATCGGCTCGGTCGTTTGCGGCATGGCGCAGACCATGTTCCAGCTCATCTTTTTTCGCGCGCTGCAGGGGCTCGGCGCGGGCGGACTCATCACCCTCGCGCAGACCACGGTTGGCGACCTCATCGTCCCGCGCGAGCGGGGAAAATACCAGGGCCTCTTCGGGGCCGTCTTCGCCGCCTGTAGCGTGGCCGGGCCGATCCTCGGCGGGTTCATCACCGACGCGCTGTCATGGCGCTGGATTTTCTACGTGAACCTGCCCGTCGGTGCCGCGGCGCTGGCGCTCATCGCGATCGGGTTGCGCACCCATTGCCACAAGGTCGAGCACCGGATCGACTACACCGGCGCGGCTTTTCTCACCGGCGGAACGGTCTGCCTCTTGCTTTTTCTCAGTTGGGGCGGGTCCGTCTTTCCGTGGGCCTCGCCAGTGATCATCGGGCTTGCGGCCGTCGCCTCGCTTTTCTACGGCCTGCTCTACCGGCAGGAACATCGGGCGAAGGAGCCGATTCTCTCGCCACATCTCTTCGACAACCGCGTCTTCAACGTCGCGGTTAGCGTCATCGGGCTGAACGCCATGGCGCTTTTCGGCAGCCTCGTCTTCCTGCCGCTCTTTTTTCAGGTCGTGCTGGGCGCGTCGCCCTCGATGGCGGGCCTGATGATGTCGCCGATGATGGCCGGCGTCATCGTGGCCTCGGTGACGGGCGGGCGGCTCGTCTCGCGCTTCGGGCGTTATAAAATATTCCCGATCATCGGGCTGGTCATGGGCACCACCAGCTTTCTGGGGTTGGCCGCGTGCGCGTTTACGGTGCAGCCGGTGTGGTTGATCGAGACGGCGCTGATCGGCCTTGGTGCGGGGCTGGGCCTGGTCATGCCGAACCTGACCGTGGCGATCCAGAATTCGGTCGAGCGGACCGACATGGGCGCGGCGACGTCGCTCTCGGCCTTCATCCGCTCGCTCGGCGGGGCGCTCGGCGTAGCGGTGGCCGGGACGGTGCTGGCTATTACGCTGCGTCAGTATCTTCCCGCCAAGTGGACAGAAGATACCGGCACCGGCAGCAGCCTACTGGAGCAAGGCGTGCAAGCCATCGCCAAGATGGCCCCGGCGGACCACGCCATTCTCGTCAGCGCCTACCGGCATGCCATCGGGACCACCTTTCTCACCGGCGCTGGCGTGGCTGCGCTGGCTTTCGCGATTGTGCTTTTCCTGCCGGAACGGCCGCTGCGGGGCGCACCGAAGGCGGAGTCCGAGGTGGTTTGAAGTAGAGAGGTAACCGGCGCAGGCCTTGCGCCGGAGCGTCCCGTCGGCGGGACGCCTGGATATGCGGATGTGAACAACGCTCAATTTTTGAGCCGCGAATCAAAGCCGTCGCGCGTGCTCGCTTAACGGCTCCGGCGCAAGGGACTGCGCCGGCAACCTTCCGATTCGTGATACGATCTCAATCCTCTCTTTCCGCTAAACTGCCGGATTGAGAAATCCTTAACTTGGAGCATGGTTATAGGACGTCGATGACTCTCCGCCGCGCTCCCAGTCTCAACCTGCCCAACCAGCTCACCGTTTTGCGGCTGGGCATGTGCGCGCTGCTTTTCATTTCTATGTCCTTTCCGTGGCCCTACGCGGCGACGACGGCTTTCTTCATTTTCACCGCGGCAAGCCTGACCGATTGGGCCGATGGCGCCATCGCCCGCGCGCGCGGTCTCGTTACCGATCTCGGGAAACTGCTCGATCCCCTCGCCGACAAGGTGCTCGTCATCGGGACGCTCATCGCGCTGGCGGTGGAGCGTCATCACACCGCGCCGATGTGGATGGTGGTGGTCATCATGGCGCGCGAATTTCTCATCAGCGGCCTACGGCAGCTCGCCGCGGCGAAGCAGAAAATCCTCGCGGCAGAAAGCATCGGCAAGCACAAGACCACCTGGCAAATCATCGCGGTCCTCGTCTCGCTCGCCTACCTCAGCCTCTGCGAGTTCGGCCTCGAAAACATCCTCCTGGCGCGATGTCTTGCCGCATCGCAGCTCTACATTTATTGGATCGCTCTGATTCTGACCATCCTCTCCGGCGCGATTTATTTTTGGAAGAATGCCTCGATCGTCCAGGAATCGATGGAAACCGCCGACATTACAGAAAAGCCCGAAGCCCCTCTCGAGTCGATCGGCGCACCTGCGCCGCTCGAGACTGCGCCGAAAGTCACCACGCCCGCTTTCAAGGAATGGGAAGCCATCGTCGAGGCGCTGGGCCACGGCGCGCAAATTGTCATCCTGCGCAAGGGCGGCATCGCGGAAGGCCGCGCCGGCTTCACGGCGAAGCACCCGAAGTTCTGGCTCTTTCCCACCGGCTTTCACCAGCAATGGGAAAAGACGAAACCCGCGCTACGGCAGCTCGTCAACGCGTCCGCCGAGCCGAGGAAGGACATTCCGCTGGCCTATTTTGCCGAGGTGACTGACGCGATTTATCTCTCCTCGTGGGAGCAGGTGGCGCGGCTGGACGACGCCCATTTCTGGACCGAGGAAATCCTGCGCGAGCGCTTCGAGTACAAGGACCGGCCCGGGATGGAAGCGGGTCTGCACCTGCTCATCGTTCGCGTGTCGAAGGTGAATTTGCCGCACAAGCTGGCTCTCTCCAAAGACTACGACGGCTGCAAGTCGTGGATCGATGTGCCGGTGGACTGGGAGCACGACATCGTCACACATGTCGTCCGCACGGAGGAATTCGCCACGCGGCGCAGCCGGATCCTGGCCGCGGTGGCGACCGTTTCGCTTTCCTCGACCACGAGTTCACTGCCCAAGATCACGCCGAAATTAACGCCGCACGCCGCATGAGCGCGCTAGTGCTTTTAGCCCACGGCTTCGAGGAAATCGAGGCGATCACGGTGATCGATATCCTGCGCCGGGCAGAGATTGAGACGACCGTTGCCGGCTTGGCGATGAACCCGCTTCTTGCGGCGCGGAAGACCCGGCATCTCGCCGAGGTGCATCTGACCGACATCGACCCGGCGCGTGAATTTGAAATCGTGATCCTGCCCGGCGGCGCGGAAGGCGCAAAGCATCTGGCCGAAAGCAAACTGGTGGGCGAATGGCTCAACCGCCAGCGCGAACGCGACCAGTGGGTCGCGGCCATCTGCGCGGCACCTACTGCGTTACTCGCGCGCGGCTGGCTGAAACCGGAGCGGAAGATCACGAGTCATCCCTCCGTGCAGGCCCAGTTCCCACCCGGACAGATTCAGACCGGCAAGCGGGTTGTGGTGGATGGAAAGTTGATCACCAGCCTGGCCGCCGGCAGCGCGATGGAGTGGAGCTACGAGATCGTCCGCCAACTGCGCGGCGAGGATGCGGTGCGGAAAGTGGAGCAGGGCGTTTGTGCGATGCACTGATTTCTTCTCGCAAACAAACACCTCGCGATTACGTCATCCTGAGCGAAGCCGAAGGATCAGTTCAGCCTGCCTCCCCGTCCTTTCGAAGCTCTTTGGGAATCTCCGCAGAACTCCAACGCAAATCATTCAATAGATTCCTCCACGTGGGATTGATCGTTTGAATCAGCTTCTTTTTCTTGGCGCGGCTCCATCCCTTTAACTGCTTCTCACGGATGATCGCCTCGATTGGGCTCGCGCACTCCTCATAGTAAACCAAACGATCCAAATTGTAGCGGCCCACAAAGCTTTCAGGATTACGTTCCTGCGTGTGCTGGAGCATTCGAACATGAAGGTTGTTAGTCACTCCAATGTACAAAACCTGAGCGTTGTTCGATAGGATGTAGACGAACATGGTCTCCACCGCCGCAGGCTGCAACGGAACTGATCCTTCGACAAGCTCAGGATGACCGAGTCGCGCACTTCAGCCATTTTCCGGCCTCCGGGCGCGGAAACCGGAGACAGCGGATATTTCGCGAATGGCGCCTTAATTAAAAACCGGCTTCGACTTCAGCACGCTCTTCTTCGCCGGCACCTTGGCTTTCGGAAGCTTTGGGGAAACTTCGCGCGGAGCCGATTCAATCTTCTCTTCCGTTTTCGTTTCCACCGCCGCGACAGGCGCGGGCTTCGTGGCCTTGCCGGTGTAGGCGAAGGCGATTTTCGTGGTCGCGAGATCGACTTCGTGGAGCTCGCGGACGATGTCCTTGTTGATCCAATAGGCTTCCGAGGCGGGCTCGGCGATCTCGGTTTCGCTCGGCTTCAACTCCTGGATCTGCAGAAAGCCCATTCCATCGACACCAGTCAGGCGAAACGCGTACGGCGTCTCGGGATTGTACTGGTTCTTGGCGACGTCGGCGAACTTGATGACGACGTTCTTGTGGACAATATGAAGTAGGCTCATAATGGTCAATGTAAGAGCGGTGGCTGGAACGGGAAAGTAAAAATCCGTCGGCAACGCAAACAATGCCGCTTAGTGGGAATTATAAGCGGTAGGTGCGCCGGCTACCCCTACCGTGATTAGTGCACAAATCCCGTCTTCCGCTGGAAATAACCGTGCGTTTCCGGCAGCGCCTTGATCGGCTTGGCAGGCACGCCGGCGTACAGGAAATAGCGGTCGGTATACGCTTTGTTAAGCAACGATTTCGCACCGAGCACGGAGTAACCCGGCAACACGCTGCCGCCGAGCAGCACGCAGTTCGTACCGACGAAACAGTAGTCGCCGATGGTGATGGGATAGGCCTCCTGCCGGTTGGTCTGAAGGTTGATGCTGTGGGTGAGCAACTGACTGGCGAAGCCCGCGAAGGTGGCGAACGAGCCGATGCGGACGCTCGCGGTGCAATCGACCAGATGACGATTGGTGATGGCCGACTCGCGGCCGATGATCAACTCGGGCCGGCGGTCGGGCTGGTGCTCGAAGTGGCCGGGCAAGTCGGACGGATAGCCGGTGATCCAGTTCAAGTTGCCGATGGAGGCTTTTTCATCGAGCTGCAGAAGGTCGATGTTCTTGCACATGGTCAAGCTTCCGATGCTTGCGCCGTCCTTGAGGACGAGCCTCTTGGGGCAAATCCACGACAGCCCAATCCGGCTGGTATCGGAAATCTCGTAGCCGAAAACGCGGCGCAGGATGACGCGCCGGATCGGCCATGGCAGAACCACGATGAGCAGGGAGAGAAGGCGTTTCATTGGACTTCGCGGTAGATTTTCTCGTAGGCGCTCATCATACGCTCGCTGGAATAAAGCCGAGCATTTTTGCAGCCGTTGGCGATCATCCTCCCGCGCACCTCAGCCTGCTCGAGCGCGAGAATGTCCCCGCCGATCAAGGTGTAATCGTCGGGCTCGTGGATGAACGCGCCCTCGCCCGCGACCTCCGGCACCGAGGTGCGATTGCTGCAGATCACCGGGCAGCCGGCCATTTGCGCTTCCAGAATCGGCCAGCCGAAGCCCTCGAAGCGCGACATGAAGATGAAGGCGTGTGCCGCCGCATAGAGCGCGACCAGCGTCTCGTTATCGGGCCGCGAGATTTCACGCACGCGGTCCTTCACACCCAGTTCCAAAGCCAGCATCCGCTCTTCCGTGGAGAGCGCCTCGCCGGCGAAGACGATCAGGCCCGGCCACTGGTCTTTGATTCGCGCGACCGAATGAAGCAAGGCCTCGCGATTCTTGCGCCGAAGACCGGAACCCACATGCAGGACGTAACCGCCGAACGGCAGGTCGAGCCCTGCGCGCGCCAAACCTGCGAGCGCCTCCTCGCGGGTCAGCGTGCGGTAATCATAATTTAGTGCGAGCGGAATGACCTCCGATCGCTCCGCCATGCCCGGACCGAGCAGACGGATCAGATCACCTTGGGTGGCGTGGGAAACGCACGCCACGCGGCTCGCCTGCCCAAGCCCGTGCAGGATCGTGGCCTGGAGCCGTTTGCCAAAGCCGCTCGCGGGGCAGTCCGTGTCCTCGCCCAAGGCGCCGCGCACCGCGAGCAAATCGTGGCACGTCACCAGCACGGGAAACCAGCGTCGCGCCAACCGCGCGTAAACCGCGTTAGAGTGATCGCAGATATGCACGATCACCTTGCGGCCCGGATACTTTTTTTGCGCGAACATTTCCAGCACGCCCGCCAGCTTGCTCGGAAAGAAAATATATTTGTCCACATAGCCGAGCCACTTCGCCAGCGAACCTTTCTTCACCAGGGCACCCAGATACCCCTGCGGATAAACCGACTCGGTGATGTAGCCCGATGCGTTCAGCTTCGATTCGATCATGTCGCGAAAACGCAGCATGCTCTCCTGCCGATCGACCGGATAATTTCCGATCAGGACCACCACGGCTTTGTCCGAATCCGGCGATGTCTTCATGACCGGAGATCAAGCCGACTTGTCGCCCGCGGTCAAGTGGTCGACTTCCGCGTGCTCCTCGTCGAATTCGCCCTCGCCATGGTTTTCGTCGAACTCTTCTTCCTCCTCGGGTTCCTCGCAGGCGGCCAGCGTCAGGCCCGCGCCGAAAATCGCAAAGCCAAGCGAAGTGGGAACACCCCATTGACCGTTGACGACGAGAAGTCCGCACGCCGAAAAAATAAGCGCAGGCAGCATGTTATTATTCTTCATCAAAGCGTCGTAGGCGCGCTTGGCGATCGCCAGCCCCAAGGCAACCCGGTAAAGTATGAGCACCAAGCCGAAGATCGGGCCACACTCGAAAATCAGGCGCCCCCATTCGTCTTCCGCGCCCAGAAACGCGCGTTCTCCCAGCAGCAGGCCGGCGGCGGCGTTGGTACCGAGCCCCAGGCCATTACCCAGCAGCGGCGAGTTCCCCATGTTTGCCAGCGGTCCGCCCATCGTGTTGGCGTAGCGATTAACCAAGCCCTGCGTGTCTTCCCCATTGGCCGATCCATCCGCAAAGCGCTGAAACAATTGTTTCGTTCCGTCCTGAAAAACGGGCAGCAAGGTGAGCGCCTGAAGCAAAATGGCGAGCACAGCGGCACCGATCAGGATTCCTCCGATGCCCTTCCCGCCACGAAGAAGCACACACAGGATGGTCACGACCGTGACAATGCCGATCGACACCAATGTGCTGCGGCTGCCCGAACAGGCGGAGGCCATTATGATGGCCAGGGACGCGGGCACAAGCAGCCAGATCGGGTACGTCCGCGCCCGCAGGAACCCTTCGTAAATAAACGCGACCGCCAACGGGAAGAACGCCACCGGCCCGGAAACAAAGCTAAAGGTGCCCGAGGGCCGGACAGTCCCATACCAGGTGTTCATCGCGCCCTTGTTGATGAGACTGTCCTGCGGCGATTTAAACTGATAGATGCACAAGGCCGCCATGAAAATGGAGAGATAGAGAATGATCTTGCCCATGAAGAGGACATCGTCGCGATTGAAGATCTGCGGGATCAGGAAGATGAGCGGAATCTGCAGGAAATCCGCATGGATGCCGTAGAGCGTGATCAATAAGGTGCCGCCCCCGGCCAGCGTGGAAATCACGGATGTGATAGCGGCCAGAACGAGCGTGGGCACAAAGAACGCATTGTGGAAAAAGAGCCGGTGCCGGCAGGCCTCGTAATAGATCCATAGGACGACCGGGTCGCGGATGATCAGGAGCGGCGCATCGAGCGCCGGGACGATCCATTTCCGCAGCGCCCCCTCAAAGATGAGCAGGAAAAAGTAGGCCCAGAGTAAAAGGCGCAGATTTTTCATACGGGCACGCCCCCAATTGAGAGAGCGCGGCTAATTGCGGCTAGAATCAGGTCACTGTAGCGCTGCCAGGGATAATCCTGGGACTTGTTGATCGCAGCGACGCGCATGGCGGGCAACTGGTCGCGATGGTCCGCGAGCCAGCAAATCTTCTCTGCGATCTTTTCCGGGCTGCGGATCGGCACCAGGAATCCGGTCTCGCCCTCAACGATCAAGTCTTCGCCGCCAGTGTTCGGCGTCACGATCAAAGGCAGACCGTTGGCCATGGCTTCCTGCTGCACCAAGGCGCGGCCTTCCGCGATCGACGGCAGCACGAGCGCGTCGCAGCTTTGCATCAGCTGCAGGACTTCGTGATGGGGACGCGTGCTCATGTAGGTAAAATCCCGATACTGGGCGCGATAAAAATCCATCGGCGCAATCGGGCTGCCCATCAGGATCAACTCAACATCGCCTCTTTTCAACAACTTCATCGCGTTAAATATATCGGCCAGACCCTTGCGCTGCGTGAGCGATCCGGCGAAAAGAATGCGTAATTTTTCCGAAGCAGGTCCGGAACGCCGCTTGGCCCCGGGCTGGCTGGCCGGCGAGCCGAACTCGGCGACGAGGCATTGCTTACCGCGGCGAATTTCCGGCGGCAGCGAGTTAAGCACGAAAAGGCTGGGGCAGATGACTACGTCGGCCAAGGAAAGTTCCTCCGTCTTGCGCGCGAGTTTCTCCCGCGAATCGCGCGTGCCGACGAGCGTCGGCTCCCACTCGGGCAGGCGCGCGGCTTCTTCCTCAAGCAACTTGCGCACGGTCTCCCAATAGGCAATCGGCAGATCGTAAAAGCAGGTTAGCTCCTGCTTTCGCGCGGCGCGAAAAGTCTCCAAACAGCCGTCCTCGTAGCCATAAATCCCGCCGACTTCCGCGCCGATATCGCCCCTTGCGATGCGCCGCGCCACAGCCCGGTCGAGATCGCGGAAGACCTGGTCCACGCAGGCATAACCCGTTTCGTGCCGCGTCAAAAAGGACCAGCGCATCCTCTGGCTGAGGAGCCGCACCAGTTCGCGTCCGGGCCGGGTGTGCATTTTCTCCGGGGCAAGCGGATAGGTGCGCCGCTCGCACTCGGCGCGGATGGAGTCCGGCAGCATTTGGGTCAGCGGCGACTCCGGCAAACCGAAAGCGGTGTAGTACGCACCGAGCATTTGCTTTTGCTCAAGCGCATCGAGCAGATGCCGCACGAATTGATTTCCCGTGGGATGCACCAGATCGACGAGGGAGCGTTTCATTTCGGCGATCGCTCCAAGTCGCTGACGAACTGCGTGGCCACGCCCGGAAGCAGGCTTTGCGCCTTGGTCTTGCGCAACCGCGCCACATCGAAATGGCGTTCCACGTTCTGCAGACCCGCGACAACAATTTCCGGCGGGCAATGGCGATAGCTCGCGGCGGGGCGCGTGACCAAAATGGGCAGGCCATGTTCGATCATTGCGGTAGCCGTTCCGCTCTTGAAAATATTTTCCGGCGGCGCGGCGGAGACGCCGAAGTCGGCCGCGAGCAGGCACTGCGAAATATCCTCCTCGCTTTGCTGGCCGAGATTGAGCACGCGCCACCCGTTGCTCTCGTGCTCGCGCATGGCGCGCAGCATCCGCTCGCCGGGACCACCGGGCCGCCCGATCGAAATGAAGAGGCATTTCTTCCCTGCCTTGGCCGCCGCATCGGTCGCCTTCTTGCGGAAATCCTCAGCGTCCCACTCTGGATGAATGCTGCCGAAGGCGACAAAAATCCACGTCTTCGCGCGGCCCGAGCCACTCGCCTGCGGGCCGGCATCGGTCCACTTTTCCTTCAGCCAGTCGGCGCGAAACTCGCGTGCGACCGGGATGTTACCGAAGAGTGGCAAAATGCGCGCCGGGAAGCCGAGTTTTTTTAGCAAATATTGATAAAGCGGCATATGCGTGTGGACCACGCGTGGCTTCAGTTTTTTCAGGACGTCCTTAATGATCTGGCGCTGGACGCGGCCCACCAGCTTGTGCTTCAGTGGCGCGTCGTCGCCCTCGCCGATCCAGATTTCGTGGAACATGATGTGGTTCGGCACGCGCCCGGAAACCTCGCGCAACCGCCGGCCGAGGCCAAAGCTCAAGCCTCGTTTATCAAAACCGTAGATCACGATTTGCCAACTCACCCAATCGGGCGCGAACTGCCTGCGATAGTCCATGGCGGCCCGCAGCCGGATCGGCCATTCGGCCCGCGCAGGAAGGCGCAGGGCGGGGAGCGCGGCGTAGGCATTGCCAAAATCGACTTCGGTCGGCTTGGTCACGTGGTGATCGGCGATCGCGATCAGCCGGCACTCGTGGCCTTGGAAAATCAGCTCCGCCGCCAGCCGCCGCGTGTAGTCGCCGACACCATCCATTCCGGGCTCAAGGCAACTGCAGACGAAAAGTATTTTCAAAACTTTTTCAATACGTATGGACCGGCCCCCGTGACATTCCCGCGCGCCCGATCAAGAATGAGCCTGCACATCGCCCTTGCCATTTCAATGGAAAAGGAATCGTTCCGCTTGCGGCGCGTTTGCTATATGTGGTTATCTAACCCGCGCCCCGACAACGAATCCCGTGAACAATCCCTCCCGCCTGGCCTGGGCCAGCACCTTCTTTGTAGTGGTCGCGCTCTTCTACGCGCCGCTGGCCTACGGGTGCACGCGGCCCGAAATGCTGCCTCCGCTTTACGTGCTGCTCGGCGCCGGGTTCGTCACGGGCATGCTCAGTTTCGTCCTCGACGGGCGGCTCTCCGATCTTCCCAAGACCGCGCTGGTTTGCGTCAGCGTCCTGCTCATTCAAGGCTGGTGGATGACGGCCCAGCCCGTCTTCCCCTCCACGGCTGCCGAGGGCACCGACTCGCTGGTCGATATCACCATGGAAAACGTCCAGCGCGTTTCGCTCAACCAGATGTTGCTGACCACTTCCTGCCTTGCCGCGTTTGTCGTCGCTGGCGGGCTTTTGGCCCAGCCCTTTTTGCGGCGCTTCATCCTTCTCGCCGCCGCCACGGCCGGCGTCTCCGTCTGCCTGATCGGCGACACCCTCAAACTGACCGGTGAACCGCTCATGCACTATTTCTGGAACCCGCTCGATATTTACTGGAACGACTTCGCGTTTTTCCGTTACCAGGGGAATGCGGGTGCGTTCATCAATCTGACTTGGCCATTGATCCTCGTCTTCACCCGTCGCGCCTACACCCCGACGAATCGCCTGAGCCGGAAAATCTTCTGGTCGATCGCGGCCCTCGCGGCGGGCGCGGCGCTTTTCCTGAATGCCTCGAAGTCGGGCTTGGTCATCGGCCTGCTCATTTTGCCCTGGCCTTTCCTCACGCGCTTGTTGCGCATGAAGAGAAGCAACCAGATTTATCTCGGCGCTTTCGTCGCGGTGGTCATCATGTCCGCGCTTATCGCCTCCAGCCACCTGTTTGGCTCGGCTTTTGACCGACTGACCAATACCTCGGAAGTCGCGGCCTCGGCTGGCGGGCGCATTGGGGCCTATAAACAATACTTCAATGCCGCGCCGCAGATTGGTTTTTTCGGACTGGGGCCCGGCATGTTCCAGTTGGCGTTTCCTTATCAGATCAGTCCGCTCGGCAACGTCAGCGTCGGCCTGCGCGAGTATGCGCACGAGGATTACTTTCAGACCACGCTGGAATGGGGCTGGTTTGGCACGTTCTGGTGGACGCTGCTGGTCTTCGGCGGCCTTTGGCGCGCCTTCCAGAGCCACGCAAAAAAGGAGCAATTCACCAGCAAGACGGAGCGGCATCTTCTCCTCGCTGCCATTCTTGGCGTGCTGGGAACCTTGGTCGAAGCCGCGATTGATTTCCCGCTCCAGATCGCCTCGATCCGCCTCTTCTTTTTGGTCCTGCTGGCGCTCTGCTGGGTCTCGCCGAAGCTGTTGGCCAAGCCGCGGAAGCCTTCCCTGTCGATGCGCCGTTACCGTCTGCCCATCCCGGCGGAGTTCGCGGCAAAGCCGGTTACCACCAGCTCTCTTTGACCTTGATCACGTCGCCGGGCAAAATCTCGTAAGGAGCGACTTCGGACGAATCGGCCATCGACCCGGCCTTGACCTTTGTCACCACGGCTTTGCCATGCACCATGCGCTTGACCGTAACATCGTTCTGGCTGGCAAGGCGCGTAAATCCGCCCGCAAGCAGGATCGCGTCCACGATGCTCATGTGCGTGCCCTCGGGAATTTCATAGATGCCCGGTTTCATCACCTGGCCCAGGATCGAGAAGGTGCTTTTGCGATATTCGAGCACCGTCAGCAAAACGTGCGGATCCTTCACGAAGCCCTTGGCGTACTTGTCCTTGATCAAATCATTCGCTTCGGAAACCGTCTTGCCGCCGAGGAAAACCGTGCCGATCAGCGGCAGCAGGGCCGTGCCGTCGGCGCCGAGGCGCGTGCGCGTGTGGAGATCTTCCTCGTTATAAACCGAGATGTCGATGACGTCGTAGGGCGACAGGCGATAGGTGCTGGAGACCGTGGAAACCGCGGTGTCGGCACCGCCGAGCGCCTGGGCGAAGCCTTGCTGGGTTGCGCCCGCGAACACGATGACCGCCAGGGCCAGCGAGCGGCTCGCAGCGGAAAGCCAACCACGATTCATGATCTTATTTTGCATTTTTCTCCTTGGGCTTTTGTCCATAGGAATAACCATAGGCATAGGATTTAAGAGTATGGGCGGCAAGATAATTCAGGATGATGCCCAGAGGCTTCAGGTTGCTGCTGGAAATCTTCTGCAGCGCCGCCCTGCATTCCCCGGCTGGCGTCTGGGCGGCGCGCACCACGAGCAAAATGGCGTCGGCCTTGGGCAGAATGAGCATGGTATCGCTCACGGCATTGAGCGGCGCGCTGTCGATGACGATCCGGTCGAAGGTCTTCGCCGCCTCGTCCAGCATGGCTGGCAGGTGAAGGCCCGAGAGCAACTCGGCGGGTGAGTCGGCCGCGGTGGCCGTGATGAGCAGCGAGAGATTGGGAATTTGCGAAACAATGGCCGCCCCGCCAAGGGTGGCGTGGCCCGAAAGAACTTCCGGGAAGCCGGCCGGTGTGTTGGTGGCGGGAATATTGAAGTAGCTGTGCATCGTCGGCAGACGAAGATCCGCATCGATGAGCAACGTCTTCAGTCCCGCCTGCGCGAAGGCAACGGCGAGATTCGCGGCGCAAAAACTCTTTCCCTCGCCCGGGACGGCACTGCCGACCAGAACGGTCTTCAGCGGGTGTTCCCGGTCGTGGAGAATGAGCGAGGCGCGCAGGCCGCGGAACGATTCGGCCACAAAGGAGTGAGGATCGGAGTAGGTCGGCAGGACGGAGCGCCCGTCGCTCTCGGTCAGGATCGGAACCGCCGCGATGACCGGCAGGCCCAGCGCCGCCTCTGCCTGGCTGACCGTGCGGATCGACGTATCCATGAAGTAGAGCGCGAAGATGAAGCCAAGTCCGCAGACCAGGCCGAGGAATCCGCCGGCGGCAACGAGCTTCGGCTTGTTGGGGCGAATCGGGCCCCACGGCAGCGTGGCTTCATCCTGCACGGAGACGGCGGGAATCTCGACGTTCACGGTGGTCTTGGCCGCATTCAGTTCGCCCAAGGTGGAGGACAACTGGCCCTGAAGGGAATCGACATTGCTTTTGAGCGAGGCGTATTCCGAATCGGCGCCGCTCAGGTCGGCCCCGCTGCTTTGGGCCTTGTTAATCTGGTCGCGGAGCTCCGCCACCAGCTCCTTGGCCGCGATCAGCTTGGGATGCTCCGGGCCATAGCGTTCTTCCAAAAGAGTCACCTGCTCCTGCGCGGCGTTGTACTGTTTGTTCAGGTCGCTTCGCTCACTGTCGATGATGCTCTGCGCGCCGCCACCCGTGTTGACAATATTATGGGCCACCTCATAAGCCTTGAGGGTGGTGGTAGCCGTTGCCAATTCTGTCCGGAGCCGCTCGACTTCCTTTTGCAGGTAATCGCCCAGGACATCGCCCTGCTTTCCGTGCTGTTCAATATACTGGTTCACCGATTCCTTCGCCAGTTCGTTGGCCAGCAATTGGGCCATGCGATTCGAAGCGCTTTCCACGGAGATATCGATCAACCGCGTGCCGAGCCGGATCTGAATCTTCGTTGCGCTGGCCAGCATGGCGGTGGCCGTCTCGGGCGAGACCGGTCCCTGCACGCCCGGGGGCAGAAATTCGGGGTTGTCCTCGAGGTGCTGGTTCTTCACCACGCGTGCCGCAAGGTCCTTCGTCTGCAGGATCTGCTCATACGTTTTGATCATGTCGTCGCCGATGCCGTCGGCCTGGCCGACAGAACCAACGGCGCCGTTTCCCTTGGTGTTGACCAGGATGCTGGATTGGGCCAAGTAGATCGGCGTCTGCGAAGCCGCGTAGAAATAGCCGCCCACGAATCCCAACGCCACGCCGCCGACCAGCCACTTCCAGTATTTGAGGCACAGGCGCGAGAGATGGCTGTAATCGAGTTGAAGGGGCGCCGCCTCTTTTTGCTGGGACGCACCCCGGCTCGAGGAAGATTTACGGGGTTGGTTCATAGGGAACGGTGCACGGCAATAGTTGACGCAACTCTAAGGATGCCATCGGTATAACGCTCGAAACATTGAGTTATTTTCCCAAGCTAGAACTGCGCCGAAACCGACAAGCCAACCTGGTTATCGTTGTACGACTCGCCCGGGTTATTGGATTCGTTCGACAGGTACTGGTAATAGACGGAGACATTCGACCACGCCGTCGGGGAATAGCTGACGGAAGGCCGGTAGGTAAAACTATCTTCGTTTCCGGTAGCGCCACCCCCGCCGCCGCCGTTCTGGCCCTGGTAGTCCTCGTGGTTATAGTTGAAAGCAAATGTCACGAAGACCCGCTGCACGATGCGCTGGGTGACCGTGGCCCCGACATTGGTGTTGAGAATCGTCTGCCCAGCGGTGACCTGGCCGGCGGCGGCGGTGGAGCTGTGCGAGGCTTGGCTGGCGTTAAGGCTAATACTCGTCGAATCAAACGGCGTGTAGCCGACGCCCACCGCAAAAATCGGATTCGCCTTGTCGCCACCACCCTGGTCGTACTGCCGCAGCTCGACACCGCCTTGCGCGTAGAGGCCGATCTTTTCGGTCGGCGCGTAATTGATGCCCGCGAGTCCCTGCTCGTAAGTCGATTTCTGCGAATTCTGCGGGCGGTCCCAGCCGATGTTGATGCTGGGCCCCACGGTGAGCTTTTCCGAAACCCGATAGGTGGCGGTGTTATTGACCGACAGCGTGCTATCGTTCTGCCCACCCGCGTTGGCCCCGCCCCCGTTGTCGCCAGGGTTGGAGAACGTGCTGGTCACGTACTGCAGCTGGCTGGAGAGCGAAATCTTGTCATCCACCTCATAGTTCGCGCCGAAGCCGGAGAGAATCGACTCCTGGGTGGTGCGGGTGTTGGAATCCTGGTTCGTGCCGGTCGTCTGCGTGAAGGTCTGGGTCAGATTGAAGGTCAGCCGCTGCAGCGGATAGATCGCATTCAGCGCCAGATTCTGGTCGATGCCATTCTCGTTGGACTCGTGATAGTACTGGTTGATCATCGGCGCATAGACCATGGAGGCGTAACCCTTCTGCCCATCATGCGTGCCGTAAAGCAACTGCACCGCGGGCGTGATGTTGAACTCGATATCGCTCTTCTTGCCGCCGCCGACCGCGCCGTTGTTGCGGATATTGTCATCTGCCACGACGGTCCCGACCACGGCAGCCTTGAGATCGAACGGCCCGAGCTTAACGCGCTCGATCAGCGGGTGCTCGTAGCTCATTCCGCCTTCCTCACCGGAGAGATCGGTGCTGGAGGGCTGGCTGAAGGCCTGCGCCAGGGCGTTGCTGGTCGCGGCCTGCGAAACGTCCCGGTTGCCGGTGACGTACAGATTCGGCTGGGTGAGCTGAGGCGACTGCGGGTTGGTCGAAGAGGACGTGTAGGGCGAAACCGGGTTGCCGAGCTGGGTGGGATAATTGGGAATCGTGGTCAGTGTCGGACTGACCGGGCTCTGCGAGACGCCGGGAACCACCGAGTGGCTCGTGTCCGTGGAAGTCCCGGGCGGCAGCGCCTCGACGGGAGCGGCGGCGGGGTTGTTCGCGTCGGAATTCGCTGGCGTGGGGGAAGTATCGGTCACCGGCGCATTAGCTTGGGAGGTACCGGCGTCCTGCGCGGTCGCACGATCCATGGAGGCTAGGGTCAGAAAGATACCGTACCCAAGGCTGAGAAAGGCCCGCGCGAATTTGCCGCTTCGCGCTCGTTGGTGACGGTTGGATCGCATGGTTGATTACGGGATACTCGCGTCCCGTTTATAGCGGACGGGGAGCGGTTGGAAAGGACGATCTGCTTGAGCCGTCGAGCCTTACGAAACATCTTTCACAAAGCACCCAGCGCCTTTTTCATCTTGGCGACGAGCGCTGGCGTATACTTGGTGATGCAGGTGTGGTGATCACCGGGAAGGAATTCCACCTTGAAGCGGGCATCCGGACGCTGGCTCGCTTTTTGGAACCAGAAGAGGCGCGCGGGCGGCGTTTCCTCCGGAAAATAAAGCGTGGCGGGTACCGTCAGGGGCTTGGTGCGATAGAGCCGGTAGGCGAGAAAGTAGACTGCGTAGTCGAGATGCGTCAAAATCTCGATGCCTTCGCCGCCCTCGCCGGTGACCGCGATCGGGCTCGCGACCACCGACCGGTAGATGCCGAGCTTTCGCAGCAGGGTAGAGACCTTGCTGCTGACCGGCTTATTGATCCAGCGGGCGAACGAAACGGCATAACGATCGAAAACGTGGATCTTCGTCTGCAAATCCCAGCCGCGGAATTCGCCCAGCTTGTTGACCAGCGGCCACGCCAACCGCAACCACGGCGTGCCAGACAGCGGATCAATGAGCAACAAATGGGTAACTTTTTCACCTTTGGCCTCGAGTTGGCGCGCCATTTCGATCGCCACGGTGGCGCCGATGCAATAGCCGCCGAGCAGGTAGGGGCCATGCGGGCATTTATCCTGCATGGCGGCGATGTGATAGGCGGCCATTTCCTCGAGCGTAAAAACGGTCTGCTTACCGGAGCGGTAAGGCGGCAGGACGTAGAACGGTTGGTCCTCGCCGAGCTGCTGGGAAAGCCGTCCGCAATAGAAGCCGCCGCCCGCCCAATCGCCGTGGAGGAAGAAAATCGGCTGGCTCAAGCCCTTCGAGTTGATGGTAACAAGCGGCTCGGCCGATTCGTTGTTGGCTTGGACGATGTAGTGCGCGAGGTTGGCGATGGTCGCGCCCTTGAGCAGGAGCGAGAGCGGAAGCGGTCGCCCACACAGTTTTTCGATGCGCGTCATCATGCGCAAGGCCAAGAGGGAACTTCCGCCCAACGCGAAGAAGTTGTCCTCCACGGTGACACTCGGAACTTTCAGGATTTCCATCCAGATTTCGATCAACTGGTGATAAAGAATTGCCTCGAGCGGAATCTTTTCGTCCCGGGCCGGCTTGGTGGGGCGCGCCGGTTCCGGCAATTGCCCGGTGATCACCTCGCCGTTTGCGTCCTTGGCCAAGGCAGGCACCATTACGACGTGGGTCGGCATGGTGAAGTCGCTGATTTTGCCCTTGAGAAACAAACGCAGGTCCTTTTCCGTCGGCGTTGCGCCCGGCTTCGGCACAATGTAACAACTGAGCTGACATTCCCCCGACGCTTGCTTGAACGCGACGGCGGCCACTTCCTGCACACCGGGATGATGCAGCAGGAAGGCCTCGACCTGCCGCAGGTTGAGCCGGAAGCCGTTGATTTTTTGGAAGTCGTCGGCCTTGCCGATCAACTCGACCTTGCCGTCGCCGACGTTCTGCCCGATGAAATCGGTGCGTACGAGCGGCATCGGGTAAAGCATGTCGGCGGGACCGTGCACCCGCGTGTCATCGCCGGCGACTTCCGGCGCGATGCCGCCGAGGTAAAGCGTGCCCGGGATGCCGACCGGCACCAAGCGCAGGTGATGATCGAGCACCACGAGCGTCTCGCCCGGCAGCGGCTCGATCGTGACGCCATG
>CAZZWT010000011.1:0-20645 GCA_964657775.1 uncultured Candidatus Methylacidiphilales bacterium
CGCGAACATCGTGCTCGATGACGAGCGCTGCATCATGTGCTCGCGTTGCATCCGTTTTTCGAAGGAACTGGTGCACGACGACGTGCTCGGCTTCATCGATCGTGGCAGCCACACCACTCTCGCCGTCCATCCGGGCAAGCGGCTGGACAACAACTATTCGCTCAACACCGTCGACATCTGCCCGGTCGGCGCGCTCACGAGCAAGGATTTCCGCTTCCAAATGCGCGTCTGGTTCCTCAAGGAAACCAAGAGCATCTGCACCGGCTGCGCCACCGGTTGCAACACTATCGTCAGCAGCCGCGAGAACATTGTCCACCGCCAAACCCCGCGCGAAAATCACGCTGTCAATTCCGAGTGGATGTGCGATCAGGGCCGGCTTGGTTTCCAATATATTCACGATGACCGGCGCTTGATCGATCCCATCGCCAAGGTCGGCCACACCAAGATGATCACGCCGTGGACGGAGGTCATTCCCCGCTTTGCCGCCCAACTGCGCGAATTGCAGCCGAGCCAGATCGCCATCGTTGCGTCGGGCCGGCTGACCAATGAGGAGGCGTTCCTACTCGCCGAGATCAAGCAACTGCTCGGCGGCGAGAATGTGCTCTCGGACATCGTGCCGCGCTGGGGCGAAGCCGACGGCATTCTTCATAGCGCCGACCTGAATCCGAACACCAACGGCCTCGAACTTTTCGGCATATCCAACCAGGGCCAAAATCTCGCCTACATCCGCGACGGCATCGACCGCGGCCGAATCAAGGCGCTCTTCGTCTTGCAGGAAGATCTTACCGGCCACGCCGGGTGGCCCCTCGCCACCGTGCAGGCGGTCGAGGTTCTCGCCGTGCAGGGCATCCTTTCCAGCCCGACGACCGAACTCGCCGATTACGTGCTGCCCGGCGCCAGCTTCGCCGAAAAGCGCGGTTCGATGATCAACGGCGCGGGCCGGTTGCAACGTCTCAATAAAGCCATCGCCGTCCCCGGCCACGCCATGGACGACTGGCAAATTCTGGTGCAACTGAAAGCCGCACTGGGTGGTGGCAATGGCATCCATACCATCGAGGACGTCTTCAAATCGATGGCCGCCGCCAGTCCCGCGTTCACTGGTCTGAGTCTGAGCAAGATTGGTGACCTTGGTATTGATCTTAAATTAGCCACCCCTTCCACGAAATGATGCCACAACTTTTCGCCGACCTCCCCGCCAGCGTCCCGCTTTGGGTGCCCGACGTTTTCGTCTCGCTCATTAAAATCTTCGTTGTGGTCAACGTCATCCTGGGCCTGGTCTCGTACACCGTCATGGCCGAGCGCCGGATCAGCGCGGCCATCCAGGACCGTATCGGGCCGAACCGCGTCGGCATTCCGCTTGGCGGCGTCAATGTGCTCGGCCTTTTCACCATTCCCAAGTGGACCTGGTGGGGCCTGGGCCAGCCGCTCGCCGATGCGCTCAAATTCATGCTTAAGGAGGAATTCACTCCCGCGCACGTCAACAAGCTCTACTTCTGGCTCGCGCCCGCCATGGCCATGGTGCCCGCGCTGCTCACCATCTGCGTCATACCCTTTGGCAGCACGCACCCGATCTACCTCCCCTTCTTCAACTACACCATGCCTTCGCCCGGCGTGCTTGCCGACGTCGGCATCGGGCCGCTTCTCGTCTTTGCCATCGCATCGCTCAGCGTCTACGGCATTGTCCTTGCCGGTTGGTCCTCCAACTCGAAGTACCCGTTCCTCGGCGGCATTCGCTCCAGCGCGCAGATGATCTCTTACGAAGTCTCCATGGGCCTCTCCATTATCCCGCTCATACTCGTCATGGGCCAGTTGCGCCTCTCCGACATAGTCGATTACCAAGCCACCCATGGCTGGACGGTCATCCCCTTCTTCGCGCCCTTGAGCGGCCAGAACTGGGCCAGCTACATCCTGTGGATTCCCATGCTCATCTCGTTCCTCATCTTCCTCGTCTCCGCCTTTGCGGAAACGAACCGCCTCCCTTTCGATTTGCCCGAAAGCGAAACCGAGCTCGTCGGCGGTTACCACACCGAATATTCGGCGATGAAGTTCGCCCTCTTCTTCTTGGGCGAATATGCGGCGATGATCGTTGCCTCCTGCCTCATGGTCACCCTCTTCCTCGGCGGCTGGACGCTTCCCTTCTCGCCCGCCTGGTACATGAACCTGCAAACCAGCGCGTGGAGCCTCCTCATCTACCCCATCGTCTTCCTGCTCAAGATGTGCCTCTTCATCGTCTTCTTCATCTGGGTGCGCTGGACCTTGCCCCGCTTCCGGTACGACCAACTCATGGGCCTCGGCTGGAAATGCATCCTCCCGATCTCCCTCGGCAACATCGTCCTGACCTGCATCCTGCTCGCCTTGCTCGGTTGATCCCTTTGCGCCACTCCTGAAAGAACAGTTTAATGAGGCCATTAACCTCACTGCTTTTCTTCATTGGCCTGGGCTTAATCGCGCTAACAGCCGATGACGAGTATCCGTTCGCCCGCTCCACCAATCCCGCCGACTACAATTTCTGGGGGCAGCCCAGTGACAAAGTCAGTGCCGGGATTTACCTCCACCCCCTCCAGACAGCAGACATACCCGACCAGGTTCCCGTGGCGTTCGGGATCATATTGGAAAACAAATCCCCGCAAGCGCGGTATGTGTTTTCGAGAGGTAGCCGGCACGGCTATTGCCACCTCAAAATCGTTGATTCTGCCGGCAAGGAATATCCCATTCGCGAAGAGCCCTCGATTGCGGCGGCCGGCAGTTATGTGACCGTTCCGGCCAACGGGCAACTCATCGGCACCGTCTTCGTTAGCCCTTGGGAACTCAGAGCCATCGGGAACACCCGCCTGATCGCGACCGTCGATCTCTACGATCGACCTTCGCGTGCTGATGCCGGAGTCAAAACCATCGAGGTCGAGTCGGCTCCCTTCCAGATATATCCACTCGGCCCCGAGCAGACGTCGGTGCCCGATGATCCTATGATGGTGCAGTGGAAGCTTGAGGAGAAGAAAAGGTCCGACGCGCTGGATCAAGCCGCTTCTCCTGGCGCAAAATCGTCCGCCGCCGCGGACTTGGCCTCCTTTTACCTGGCCTACGAAGGCGACTTTGCCCGGGCCGAAGCCCTCCTGCCGGAGATAACCGATCCCGTCGATAACTTTGATACCCGAGTCATGTTAGTCTGCCAAAACCCGGCTTTCACCGATGCGCAGAAAACGGACGGTCTGGAAGCTCTCGCCATTAACTGCCCTTCCGGGCGGCAACACATGCTCGAAAGTCTCATCGGCAAATATCACTATGCAGCGACGCATCCTTGGAAATGAACACCCCGCGCGGGCCAACTCATTCCTCTGATCGCTCCGTTTTGATCTTAGTCGGGCCAGAGACCACAAGGCAAAACTCCCCGCGCGGCTCGTGCGCTTGAAAATGGGCGAGTAACTCCGCCGCCGTCCCGCGCTTGTACTCCTCGAATTTCTTCGTCAGCTCACGCGCAAGGCAGAGGCGCGCCGTCGGGATTTCCGCCACGGCATCCTCCAGCAAACGCACCACGCGGTAGGGCGATTCGAAGTAGAGGCTCGTACAGCCCCGCGCACCGGCGGCAGCTAGTTCCTTCTTCCGCTGACCGCTCTTCACCGGCAGGAATCCGCCAAAATAAAACGGCACCATGGGAAAACCCGATCCCGCCAAAGCCAGCAGCGGCGCCGAGGGCCCGGGAATCACTTCAACGTGGACGCCCGCCTCCACCGCCGCGCGGATCAACCGCTCGCCGGGATCGCTCACCCCCGGCATCCCCGCATCCGAAACCAGCGCGATCGATTGCCCTTGCGCGAATTTTTCCAGGAACTCTGCCGTCCTTTTCGCCTCGCTGAATTGGTGATAACTAATCAGCGGCTTGCGAATCTCGAACCGCGTCAGCAAATGCCCCGTGTGCCGCGTATCCTCCGCCGCCACGAGATCCACCTCTTTCAAGACCCGCAACGCCCGTGCCGAAACATCTTCCAGGTTCCCGATCGGCGTGGCCACGACATAAAGTTTTCCTGACATCCAGCCGATATATATGAGGCAGCCCCCGCCCGCCGACAAGACACTTGCAACCCGTTCTTTCATTCAGTCCGCTAACTGGTTCCGAGCACTAGAAAAACTCGACCTTTATCCTAACATAAGCTACTGTAATAAGATGCCCCCCGATTTACGAAGGGATACCGTCAAGCTGGGAAACCTCCTCAGCATTGCCGAGCAAATCCAGGCTTTTGGTCTCGGTCGCAAGACCGGCGAGATTTATATCACGAACGTGGCGCCGCCCGCTCGCATTAACATGGTGGATGGCGAGATCGTCGATGCCCAATTTGGACTCCGCTCCGGCATGGAAGCGGCCGTGGCGCTGATCAACCTGGCCGATCCGCAAACCGAATTCCTCGTCGGGGAAAAGGCGCAGCGGCGCACCATCGAGGGCTCCTACATGGAAGTGCTGTGCGAGGCCGCGCGCGTCCGCGACGAGCAGGCCAACGGCGAACCCAATAGCACCACCCAGCCGATCCGCATCGCGCCGACCAATCCCTACCTGCGCATCACGCTCGGCACGGAGATCAAGACTTTCCCGATTCGCCCCGGCCTTGCCTACGTGGGCCGCTCCACCGCGAACGATATCGTCATCAACGACCCCACCATATCCCAGCGCCACGCCAGCCTTGAGTATTCGCGCAGCGGCGTTTTCCTCACCGACCTCGGCTCGACCAATGGCACTTATGTCGCCGGTCAGCCGATCAAGGAACGCT
The DNA here is from genome assembly GCA_964657775.1 of uncultured Candidatus Methylacidiphilales bacterium. Lineage (GTDB taxonomy): Bacteria > Verrucomicrobiota > Verrucomicrobiia > Methylacidiphilales > UBA1321 > JABDGH01. Next base: position 4,758 of record CAZZWT010000011.1, read on the forward strand.
GGCTCGGCGTGCAGGACAGTCTGCAATTCGGCGGCGTGCACTGCCTGTTCATCGGTGGGTTGAAGAAGTCGCTGCACTAATCGCCGCCGCTCGAAAAGACGAAACTTCTCTCCCCACCCGTCGCAAAATCGTCTAGCGTTCGCCTTGTGGAATTTCCCAGAGTCATCAGTCGCGAAAACTCGTTCTCGAAGGGAATGACCGATTTCACCAAGCGGTTCCTTCGTTCCAAAAAAGCCGCCGCGCCCGTGGCCAATCCCAACGGTCGCCGCGTGCTCATCCTCTCCGCCAGCGCCGGCACCGGTCACGTCCGCGCGGCCGAGGCGCTCGAGAAAGTCTTCCGCCTGCGCCCCGATGTCGGCGAGATCCGCAACGTCGATGCGCTCCGCTTCACCAACCGGCTCTTTCGCGATTTCTACTCAAAGCTCTACATCTCGCTCGTGCAGCGCGCACCCACCATCCTCGGCATCGTCTACAACACCACCGATGAGCCGTGGAAAACCGATCGCATGCGCCTCATGCTCGACCGGCTCAACACCGGCCCGCTCGAGCGCTTTATCGGCAAGTTCAAGCCCGACATCACCGTCTGCACCCACTTTCTGCCCTCGGAAATCATCTCCTACCTCATCAGCAAGGGCAAACTCGACGCGCGCCTTTCCATCGTCGTCACCGATCTCGACGTGCATGCCATGTGGCTCTGCCGCACCTTCCACCGCTACTTCGTTGCGCTGGAGGAAAGCAAGGTCCACCTCGAGAACCTCGGCCTCCCCGGCGAATACATCACCGTCAGCGGTATCCCGATCGATCCGTTGTTCGGCCAGGCTGGTGACCGCGACGCCATGCGCCGCGAGTCGGGCTTCGATGTCGATCGCCCGCTCTTCCTCATCTCCGGCGGCGCGCTCGGCGTCAGCCCCGCGGCCGGTGTGCTCGACGGCCTCGCGTTCCTCAAGCATCCCGCGCAGGCCATCGTCATCTGCGGCAAGAACGAGGAGATGAAAGCCAACATGGAAGCGCACGCGCGCGCCATCGAAGCGAAAAATCCCGCCCTCACCTTCCGCATTCTCGGCTACACGAATGAAATGCACCGCTGGATGCAAATCTCCGATCTCTTCATTGGCAAACCGGGCGGCCTCACCACCGCCGAGTGCCTCGCCTGCGGCCTGCCCATGGTCATCGTCGCGCCCATTCCCGGCCAGGAGGACCGCAATAGCGATCACCTCCTCGAGAAAGGCATCGCCATCAAGTGCAACGAATTCACCACGCTGGCCTATAAGATCGACGGTCTCCTCGATCACCCGGAAATGCTGCAAAGCATGCGCGAAAAAGCACGCTGGTACGGCCGGCCGAACGCGGCTAAGACCATCGTCGATACGCTGCTCGATCACGATTTCGCCGAGGCGGCCAAGGTCGTGCCGGAAGCCGCCGCCTAGTTCCGTTCATGGTCCGCGCGCTCCTGAAAACGGTCCTCGCCCAGAACAGCCTGGCGGTGCTGCTCAAGCTCACAAGCACAGGCTGCGTCCTGATTTTTCTTCTGCTTGAGCTCTGGCGCCCGCGCTACTTCCTCAGCGACGATAATCTCTCCGGCGGTTACCCGTTCCTCACCGAAATGGGCCGCCACCTGCAGCACGGCCAATCACCGTTCTTTTCCGAATACCTCTTCGGTGGCCATTACGATTGGTCGCGCGACATGGGCTGCCTCTGCTGGCATCCGTTTTATCTCCTCCCCGCCATGCTCGCCGATACCTGGGCTAGAACGTGGATGATGGACGTTATCGCGTTTCCTTACCTCCTGCTCACCACCATCGGCTTCACCATCCTCGCCTACGAAATGCGCAAGGAATTCAAGCTCACCCTCTGCGACGGTTGGATCGTTTTTTACACCATGAGCTTCGTTTTTAGCATGTACATCGTCACCGTCGGCGCGAGCTGGCTTTGCTTCCTCGGAAACGAGAGCGCCCTGCCCTGGCTCACGCTCGGCATCATGGACCGCAAAGTGACGCGCGGCATGCTCATCGTAGCCGCCGTTACCATCCATCAATTCGTCTCTTCCTACGCGGGGATGACGCTGTCCAACACGCTTTTTCTGACGCTCTTCGCCATCGGCCTCGCGCGCTGCCGCGGCACGGCCAGCGCCCTCTTCATCTGGTGTTCAGGCAATAGCGTCGGCTATCTCGTCCTCGCGCCGTTTCTGCTTCACGTCCTCGATGGCTTCGCGCACTCCATCCGCTTGCACGGCCTTTCCTACGAAATGTCCTTCGTCTTTTCCGTCCCCGCCACGGTTTTTCCGTTCTCGTTCTTCCTCGGCAACTGGACCGAGCCGCTGACCAAGCTCATGGGCGATCCGACCCTTGCCTCCCTCAATTTCCCCTACCTTAGCAGCCTGCTTCCCTGCGCCGCCGCCTGGTGTCTCGTGCCCGCGCTGTGCGGTCCCGAGAAATGGCAGCCGGTGGAAAAACTTTGCCTCACCCTCGCCGCGTTCATCATGATTTTGGTGATTCGTCCCGACTGGATCAACCGGGTCATCCAATACATCCCGCTCCTGAAATCGATGCGCTGGCCCTTTCGCGAAATCCTCCAGTTCCTTTTCTTCGTCCACCTGCTTTTGCTTCTGCGCCCGCCCCTGCCCAACGTCGGCGTGCGGCGGCTTGTCGCCAGCTACAGTCTCGCCATGTTTCTCCTGCCGCTTCCGTTCATTCGCGTGCCCAGCTTCAACGCGCTCAAGCTCGATCGCGAAGCCGTGCTCTCCGGTGACGGAGACCGCTATTGGAACCAGGTCCGCACCCTGCTCAAGCCCGGCGATCAACTCGCCACCGTGATCGACTGGAACGTCTGGCAGGCCCATGCTACGGCAATTCCGTACACCTACCTCGGCACGGCCAACTTCCCCGCACTTTACCGGATTCCGTGTATCACCGGTTACTCCACCACATCGCCAACCGACCAGCTGCCGTTAAAAACTCTACCGCTTTTCTGGTTCGGCGCCTTTGCTCCCCGACAGGTGAACGACATTCTCAATGAACGCCGCGACCTGAAACTGATTGTTTTGGAAAACGCCTCGCCGCTGAAAATTAGCCTCCGCACGCCAGGCCAACCGGACGTTGATCTGACGCGCTATTTACCCGCTAACGTGAATCCCGCGCGCTGATCTCTTCGATCCGCTGGTTAAGAAGCGGACCCGTCGCAACCATGAAATCCTTCGCGTCCGCATCCCACATTTGCCATTGGCCGTAGGGAGTCACCTCGGTCTGCGAGGGATTCCCCGTCTGGACTTCGCGTAAGATCTTGTAGTAAGCGACGCAGGACGGCTCCGTGGTCGGCAGCGTATCGAAAATCGCGCGCGCCTGACCTTTGTCGCCGCGGGCGAGTGCGGATTGCGCTTCGACAATCTCGAAAAGAAATGGCTTTGGATTCGGCGCAGATTTCGTCACAAATTCCGCCAGTGAATCGGGACCGAGTTTCGCGTGAAGGACGGCATCCATGATGAGATTGTTTCCCGCATCGCGATGCGCCAGGAAATCCTGAATCTCCGCCTGCGGCAACGCCTTTGCCCAATCGCAAAAGAAATTGAAGAACGCCTCGGGCCACACGGTATTGCGGTAGTTGGAGAAAATCGCGAGGCTGTCCAGCGGATGACCCAGCACCGTGCTGTAGACGAACGCACTTCGCCAATCGCCGTGGCCAAGAAGTTCATCGCGGGCCGAGGCAATCATCGCGCGATCCACCTCATCCGGCACGTAACCACCCGTGCCCGGCACACGTTGCCACAGCATCCCGCGCGGCGAGCAGCCGATCACCTTCCATCCCGGGGTCTGCTCCATCTTGAGGATCCAGTGAAACGAATTGTAATTCATCACCGCGTAGTTGGCCTTCAGGTTTGCCAGCGCGAGCCCGAATGCCTCCGGCTCGTGCGCGATGAAAAAGAAATAGCGCTTTGCCACGTCGTTGAAATGGCTCATGCCGCTGTCGAGGACCGGGCGAAACCGCGTATTCGCGTCGAAGGAAAGATAAGAACCCTCGCCGTGCTCGCAGATTGCCGGTAAGCGGTGGCCGGAGGTAAACTCATCGTCATCGACCAGTTCCGGCGCGAACTGATTTGCGTGCGTGGCGAAGTGCCGTTCGGACCGCGCCTCGTCGAAGGTGGAAACCAGCGTGAACGCGTCGAAAAAAATCAGGAACATGCCAAGCAGAGCCAGCGCCGTGCAGCGTAATAATCCGAGCGCGAAAAATCGCGAGGCGCCCGGCTTCACCATCACATCGCGCGCGGCATAAACGAAGAGCAACGCGATGGCCAGCAGGCTGACGCAGCGGAAACTCCTCCACGTCATGTAGGCGGCGAAGAAGGAGAACAGGATCAGCCACAGCGGCGTCGTGCGCGAAGTAAGCAACGCCCACGCCAGAAGCGCCACGGCCACCATCCACGAAATGCCCTGCACGCTGTTCAGCTCCGGAATCGGCCACATCTCCGGCGACAACGCGGTCGAGCCGGGATCAAGAGCCTGCCGGAACGGAAAGGTCAACCGCTCCGCACCGTAGGGATTGAGCACCAACGCCAGCGCAGTCCCCATCGTCAACCGGAGGCCGTTCTTCACCAGCAGCAAAGGTGGCGTGGTGCGGAACTTGAGCGCGAATTCACACGCCATCCACAGACCGAGCGTGAAGACGCCGAAGAGAAAACTGCTGTGCGTATTCGTCCACGCCACGAAGATCAAAAAAAGCAGAAGAGCGGATCGCGGAGTCCACACCTCAAGGTTCGAGGCTCGCAGCCAAACCATGAGCAACACCTGCAGAAAACTTCCCACCAACTCCGGCCGCTGTTCCAGCCGGTCTTTCATCAGGATGCCCGCGCACAGCAGGGCCAAGCAGGAGAAGACATCGTAGAGCGAATTCGATTTCCGCGAATAGAGGCTCGGCAGGAACAGGATCGAAAGATAAACCGCGATGAAGGCGACCCAAATGCCGGGAAATCCCGCCAGCTTATAGAGCGTCGCGAGGACCACCTCATAGCCCGCGTACTCATCGAAATAGGGCTGGGCCGGCAACCCAAACGCCGCCGTCGGTTCCGTGGGCAGATGCCCGGTGCGCAAAATGTGCGCGCCCTCCGAAAGCTGCCACCAGATATCAACCTGTGTGATCTGCAGCGCATTCAGCACCACGAAAATGAAGACGGAGCTCCACAACAACACCCGGAGCGAATCGCTGATCCTGTTCATCTATCCGGGCGATGGTAACGCTCGGCGCGAGCGTGGCAACTACGCCGTCTTCGCGCGCTCGATCTTCGCCCGCTTCATCGGCGCGCCCGCCACCGGCGATTGCAGCATGAAAATCTTCGAGTGCCCCTCCTCCACAATTGCCGCCACGAACACCGTGCGATGGTCGGCCCCGCCGAACGCCAGCGACGTCACATGCTTCGCCGGAAAAGTCACCTGCCCCATCAGCCGCCGGTCCTCGGCGATCTTCAGGATCACCCCCGCCTCGCGCCGCGCCGACCAAATCGTCCCCTCTACATCCAGCGCCAGTCCAGAGGGCGTCCCCTCCTCCGGCATGCATTCGTGGAAAACCTGCCGGTTCGTCAACACCCCGCGCTTGTCGTCGTACTTGCAGCGGTTGATCGTCTTCGTCGTCCCGCAGCTCCAAAAAAGCGCGTCGCCCTTGGCGTTCCAGCCCATGCCGTTCGATTGACCCGTCCCGCCCAGCGTCTTCGCTAGCGTGCCGGTGCTCTCCAGGCGGTAAATCCCCGCGCCGTTCGGTCGCCCGTTGCGCACGGTGCCGACCAGCACGCGCCCGGTCGCATCCGCAATCGCCTCGTTGAAGCGGTCGCCATCCACCCGGATATTCTCAAACAGCGGCACCACTTGGGCATGACGCTCAAAGTCGAGCAGCGCAATATCCTTCTCGCGAAACAGCAGCCAGCTATGGTCCTCCTGCGGGATAAACGCACCCACATTCGGCCCCTGATAAATCGCGCTTTGGATTCGCGTCGCCAGATTCATCCGGTAAAGCGTGCCGCCCTCGACATCGGTCCACCACAGCGAATTGTCACGGTCGTCCCACCAAAGATTCTGCGCGGCCTTCCCGGCCTCTTCCACCAGTGCCTCGGGGGCAGACGGCGGAGCAATTACACGGTCAACCGTCGATACCGAGTCATCAATCATAGGGAACTAAAATCTACCTCAACGCTATTAACTTATCCCGATTTCAGACCTTGTCGAGGACTGCAATAATTACCAATTCTTCACGGTAAACGCGCGAATCGGAGTTCGTACCTTACTGCCCGGCGCAGCAGCGGTCGAAGAAAACCAGCCGGTTGCCAAAGGGATCCGTGACCATCATCTCCCGCAAGCCCCACGTCTGCACATGGATGCCCGGTCGTGCAAACTTGTACTGCTTTTCGTTCAGTGCGTTGTGATAAGCATCGAGCTGATCCACCTCGATCCGCACCGCCGAACCGGGGCAGGCATCGCCGTGATGCTCGCTTAAATTAATGATGCAGGCGCCCCTTGATATTTGCATAAAGACGGGAAAGTTATCCTCGAACCGATGCGCCCAATCGACCTGAAAGCCAAGGAAGTCCACGTAGAATTCGCGGGTCTTTGCCTCGTCGAAAATCCGCAGGATCGGAATCGCCGGTTTCATCGTCAATGCTTCCATCTCGCCCGACGCTAGCCCGGGCAAAAACTCAAAGTCAACCTCCCCTCATCCATGACCACCAAGACCATCCTCATCACCGGCGCGAACAAAGGCCTCGGGCTCGAAACCGGCCGTCAACTTGCCCTGCAGGGCCATCGCGTCATCCTCAGCGCCCGTTCCGCCCTGCGCGGCGAGCAGGCCGTCAAAGACCTCGCGGCGCAAGGCATCAAGACCGAGTTCCTGCTCCTCGACATGGCCGATGAGCAAAGCATCCACCGCGCGGCGCGCGAACTCAAGGAGCGCATCAGCGCGCTCCACGTGCTCATTAATAACGCGGCCATCCTCAACGTCTGGCAGGGCTCCATTCTTGACGCCACCGCCGAGGACTTCACGACCACCTTCGCCACCAACGTCACCGGGCCGATCCTGCTGACCCAGGCGCTTGTGCCCCTTCTGGAAGCGGGCAAGCCGTCGCGCGTCATCAATGTCAGCAGCCGGCTCGGCTCCATGCGCGACATGAGTGATGGCTGGGCCAGCTACGGCATCTCCAAGGCTGCGCTCAACGCCGCCACGCGCAAGCTCGCCTCGGCACTCGAATCCAAAGGCATCAGCGTCATCGCCGCCTCACCCGGCTGGGTGAAAACCGACATGGGCGGCCCAAGCGCCACCCTCACCCTCGAACAAGGCGGCACGAACCTCGTCCAGGTCGTGACCGAAATTCCGCCCAAGGTGACGGACGAATTCCTGCAAGGCCACGAAGAAATCGCGTGGTAAAAGGTAGAAGGTAGCCGGCGCAGGCCCTTGCGCCGGAGCCGTTGCGCGAGCACGTGCGACGGCCTCGATTCGCATGCCTAATAAGAACGCGTCTTTCTAATTTCGGATACCTCGGCGTCCCGGACGGGCCGCTCCGGTGCAGGGCCTGCCCCGGCTACCCTGTCGCTTCAGACCTGTTTCCTATAATAACGGCATTTTCGCACCTTTGTCACACGTCCCCTATGGACATCCGAAAAACACCAGAGTAGCGTGGCTATTTATATGAGCCAAGAACCCGCCCACTTCGCCACCGAACCCATCGAGTCCCTCGTCCCCAAAACCATCGCGTTGTTGACCGTTGACGCGGTGCAAAAAGCGGAGAGCGGCCATTGCGGCCTGCCCATGGGCTGTGCCGATATCGCCTTCGTGCTCTACAGCAAATACATCAAGTTCAATCCGGCCAACCCGAAGTGGGCCAACCGCGATCGCTTTGTCCTTTCCGCGGGACATGGCTCGATGCTGATTTACTCGCTGCTCCATCTCACCGGTTTCCCGAAGATGACGCTCGATCAGCTCAAGAATTTCCGCCAGTGGGGCAGCCTCACCCCCGGCCACCCCGAGAGCCACGAGACGGAAGGCGTGGAAGTCACCACCGGGCCGCTCGGCCAGGGCACGGGCAATTCCGTCGGTCTCGCCATCGGCCAGAAGTTCTTCGCCGCCACGTTCAATACTCCGGAATTCCCCGTCTCCGATCATAAGGTTTATACCATCGTCTCCGACGGTGATCTCGAGGAAGGCATCTCCCATGAAGCCGCCGCGCTGGCCGGCCATCTCGGCCTCGACAACCTGCTCTGGTTCTACGACGACAACAGCGTTTCCATCGAAGGCTACACCAAGCTCTCGTACAGCGACGATGTCACCTTGCGCTTCAAGGGTTATCACTGGCATGTCATCTCGATCAACGGCAACGACCAGAAGCAAATCGCCGCCGCGATCGACGAGGCCGCCACGATCAAGGGCCAGCCGACGATCATCATCGCCAAGACCCAGATCGGACATGGCTCGCCCAAGCTCCAAGGCACGCCCAAGGCGCACTCCGATGCGTTCGGTCCGGAAGAAGTCGCCGCCACCAAGCGGAACTTGGGCTGGCCGGAAGATGCGCAGTTCCTCGTGCCCGAGCGCGTGAAGGCGTTCTTCGCCGAGAAGCAAAAGCAGTGGGCCAAGGAAGAAGCCGACTGGAACAAGCTCTTTGCCGCCTACGCCGCGAAGCATCCGGAAAAGGCGCAGGCCTGGAACGATTTCCTCGCCAAGAAGCTGCCCGCGAATCTCGAGTCGCTGCTCCCGGTGTTTCCCGCCGGCAAGCCCGTCGCCACGCGCAATGCCGGCGGCGATATCCTCAAGGTTCTGTTCGGCGCGGTACCGCAACTCGTCGGCGGATCGGCCGATCTCGCGCCCTCCACCAAGACCTTCGTCAAGGAATACGGCTCCTTTGAAAAGGACAGCTACGCGGGCCGCAACTTCCACTTCGGCATCCGCGAACACGGCATGGGCACGATCGTCGCCGGTCTCGCCTACTACGGTGGCTTTATTCCGTACGGCTCGACCTTCTTCGTCTTCACCGACTACATGCGCCCGCCCATCCGCCTCGCGTGTCTGAGCCAGCTCCAGACCATCTACGTCTTCACGCACGATTCCATCTGCGTCGGCGAAGACGGTCCCACCCACGAGCCGGTCGAACACCTCGCCACGCTGCGCGCCATCCCGGGCCTGATCGACCTGCGCCCCGGCGACGCGAACGAAGCCTCGTACGCGTGGCTCGCTGCCATCCAGCACACGCATGAGACCAGCACGATCATGCTCACCCGCCAAAACATCCCCGTCTTCGACCGCACCAAGGTGGCTCCCGCCTCGGGCGTGCTCAAGGGCGGCTACACGCTGTGGGAATCGAAGCCCGGCGCGGCCCCGGACATCATCTTCATCGGCACGGGATCGGAGACCTACCTCGCGCTCGAAGCGGCGGAGAAACTCGCCGCCGAAGGCAAGAACACCCGCGCCGTCTCGCTCCCTAGTTGGCACCTCTTCGAGGCCCAGACGCAGGAGTACAAGGACAGCGTGCTGCCGCCGAGCGTGACCAAGCGCGTCGCGATCGAGGCCGGCATCAGCCAGGGCTGGGAAAAGTACACGACGACCGGCGGCAAGCATGTCGGCGTGAATAAATTCGGCGCCTCCGCCCCGTACCAGCGCATCCTCAAGGAATACGGCCTGACGATCGAGAACGTCCTCGCCACGGCGAAGTCGATTCTTTAATTAACCAGCAAAGCCGGACGGCGGGGCAACCTGTCGTCCGGCTTTCCCTTTTCTCTATGAGCGAATCAATCTCCTGGATGCTCGAGGTGGCGATCCGCCCGGGTAAACTCGAAGCCTTCCGCGCGGTCGCGGCCGACCTTATCGCCGCGACGGAAAAGGAACCCGGCACCCTCAGCTACGAATACAGCCTGACTCCCGACGAGACGGCCTGTCACATCTTCGAGCGTTACCGAGATTCGGACGCGATCCTTGCCCACATGGCGACCTTCGGCCCGCATGCCGAGCGCTTTCTCGCGGCCTGTCAGCCGGCGCGTTTCCACGTCTACGGCACACCCTCTGCTTCCGTGCAGACTGCCATCGCCGGACTGAGTCCGCTCTACTGCAATTCCATTGGCGGGTTCAACCGTTAGCCTGACATTGATCGTAATTCATTACGGATTGGCAATCTTGGAGCTTGTCGAATCGCGGTTTCCGCGTAGTAATTGCGCCATGAAATCGCGGGCGGTGTACATCATCGCATCCATCATTGGCCCGATCGTGGGGCTCGTAGGCTTGGCCGGAATGTTCGGCTTTGGACTTCCCAGCCCCTATTGGCTCGGCGCCGTTTTGTTCGGCGCCGCGCTGATCTTGTTTGGCCAAGGCGGCATTAAAGTCACCCGGCCCGTGACCAACGATCCGTCCGATCGTGAGAATGAACTTCTCGCCCGCAAACGCCACCAATTCTGGATTTTCGTTGCCATCGCGAGCAGCCTCTACGCCATCGGCGCCTACTGGGTTCCCTTCACCGACCCCAAGATGCGCCGACATTTGGTCGAAGCCTTCAGTCTCGTGACCTTCGGTCTCTGTATGGGAATTTTCATCTACTCGTCCTATACGAATCGAAGGTAGACGCCGCATCAAGAGGTAGCCGGCGCCGGCCTTTGCGCCGGGAGCCGTTGCGCGAGCACGGGCGACGGCCTCGATTCTCGCGTTCAAAAAAACGCGTCGATTTGATTTCGTATGTTCAAGGCCTCGAGTTTCCCGATTGCATGTCGCCATCACGATTCCGTCATCCTGAGCCTGTCGAAGGATCAGTTCGGCCTTCCCTGCGGAAAGCATGCGGAATCGATCCTTCGGCTGCACTCAGGATGACCGATTGCCATTTGAGCACCTTCGACCAGGCGTCAAGTTTCGGGGCCGCCGATCAGAATTCGAGTTCGCCTACTCCACCGACCCGTACGCATCCAAATCCGGCGGGCGATGCGTGCCGGGCTGCTTGCTTTTCCAGTTGGCCCAATCGGCGGAAACGAAATTGCGCAATTGCTGGTCTCCTTGCTCGCGGAAGCGCGCCTCAAAATCGGCCAGCCCGGCGGGATCGGCCGGCGCGCGGTTATCGACGTGCAAGACCAGCGTTGCATTGTCCGACTCAATGGGAACCGGGCCCGAAACCTCGCCCGTCTTCAGCGGCGCGATCGCATAGGCAATCGTCCGCGCGCGCAGGTCGTTCTGCGGAACTTTCATCGGAACGAAGGTCGGAAGCGTATCCACCTTCAGTCCATCCGCCGTCGCCGCCGTCTTGAAATCCTTGCCCGCAGCTACCTCGCTTTTCAGCTTCACCGACGCGGCCTGGGCCGCCTGCTGCTCGGCCTGCAGGCCTTTCGTCTGCTGCAGTTGCTTCTTGATCGCCTCCTGCACCTCGGCCAGCGGACGCAGGTCGCTTGCCTTGATTTCGGCCAGATGCATCACCACCACGCCGTTATCGAGATCGACCACCTTGCTGATCGGATTTTCTTTCGTCAGCGCGAAGGCCGCGTTGTTAAAGGACGGGCTCGGCGCCACCCCGGCCGGCGGGGTGTCGGCGTTAAAGAAATCGGTCGTCGCGGGCGTGAAGCCTTCCTTCTTCGCTTCCGCGTTGAACTCCGGCGGAGGGGGCGTCGCGCCGGTCGCGCTCGGGTCGGGGACGAAGGCCAGAGCAAACTTGGTCGCCTTTTCGCCCAGCGCGTTCTTCGCCTCGGTCTTCTGGGCCTCGGGCAGCTTCATCTGGTCGGGCGTAAGGGTGAGCAGCACGTAATCGACCTTGCGCTCCTCTTTTGTGCGATAATCGGGATTTGTCGGATGCGCCTTGTACTCCGCCGCGGTCTCGTCCGGCGTCACCTGGGCCGCGGCGACGTAGCTCTGCGGGTTGAACGTGACGAAGCTGACCGTGGCCGGCCCGTAATATTTGTCGTACTGCGCGCCGACGTCGTGCGCCGAGCTGCGCACGCTGGTGAACAACGCCGCACTGACGGCATTGGCGGTAAGATCGTTGCGCACGACGTTCGCAAAGATGTCCTTGGTTGCCGCGATCGGGTCCGCGCCATTCTCGGGCTGGACGCGCAGCATGATCCGCAACTGGCCCATCGCCTTCTCGTAGGCCTCGGGGCTGTAGGCGCCGTCCTTCTGGAAGATCGGCATCGACTTGATGTAGTTGGCCAGCTCCGTGTCGCTGACCGTGACGTGCAGCTTCTCCGCCTCGCGCTGCAGCAGCAATTTCTCCCAGGACAGTTCCGCAATCCGCTGCGACGCGCCCGGCCCGGCCAGCTTGTCGCCCTGCCCCTGGATGATGAGTGCATACCGCGTGTCGCGGACCGCCTCGGTCAACTGCGCCACGGTCAGGTCATCGCCATCGATGCGGCCGAAATCGTTGCTGGTGCGGTTCACGCCGGTGGCCAGGAAGTTGCCGGAGTTGCCGTAAAAGAGAAAGCCGAGCGCGATGACACCGAGCACGACGACAAGGACAGTCTGCGACTGGCTGCGAAGAAACTTCATCATAACGCGGCGACGCTCCAAAAATAGACGGAAAGAGAAGACATGATCATCGCATAATTCCAAGTCACAGCCCCGCCGACAAGCCGGGATTTCCGCATTCTGCAGCCAAGGTGTTGCGGCGTGGTGACGAAAAGAAGTGGCATGTCAGGCGGGTGAGCCGGGCCAGCCGTGGGGGAATAAGATAAACTTTCATAATTCCACGTTCCCACAAAATCGGAAAGGCCGGTATACCACCGTTTGCTGCGTTTCTAAAATTTGCTAAAAAGATTAGAAATTTAGCAAATGGTGGAAAGCCGCCCGCCCGCACCCCCATTAAAGCCCCGCAAGACGGGGACATCTGCTTGCAATCGCGCCCGCTTCGGCTTTTGCTTTGGGATGTCCTTGTGCCGTCTTTTGTTTGTGGTGACGCTCCTCTGTTTGGTGGTCGCGCCCGACGCGCTGGCTGGCCAGCTCTCGCCCCTCGCCCCGGCGCCGGATTGGTCGGCGCTCGATGCGTACCAGCAGACCATCTCGCGCAACAAGTTCGTGCAGCTGGTCGATAGCGTCTACTCTCCCGACGGCGCGTTCTGGAGCTACACCGATATCGACGACAGGCGGGTCATCATCTACTCCGACGCGGCCAAGGCGCACCCGCTCTTCACGCTCAACTTCGCCGCCGATGAGGCCTCCGCCAAGCCGGTACCTTACAAGTACATCACCCATTCGACCTCCACCGACCCGGCCCGCCCGCTCAAGGGCATCAAGATCGCGCTCGATCCGGGCCACATCGGCGGCGACTGGGCGAAGCTGGAGGCGCGCTATTTCCAGCTCGGCGACGACCCGCCGGTGATGGAGGCGCAGCTCGCCTTGACCACCTGCAAGCGGCTCGCCGAGTTGCTCGAGGCCGACGGCGCGACCGTCATCTGGGCGAAGAAAAACCTGGAGCCGGTGACTTCGCTCCGCCCGGAGGACCTGCACCGCGAGGCGATCGCCGCGCTTTCGCTGAGCAAGCCGCGCGATGATCCCACCACGCCCTCGTTCCTCTTCGGCATCCGCATGCCGCACCTTTCCCACACCACCACCGGTGCCGCGACGGAGAGCCGCGTCGATAACGAAGCCGCTCTGCTCTTCTACCGCGTGGCCGAAATCCGCGCGCGCGGCGATGTGGTCAACCCGCAGCATCCGGACCTGACCATCTGCATCCACTATAACGCCGATGACTGGGGCGATCCCGATCACCCCACGCTGACGGCGCACAGCGGCCTGATCATCTTCGTCAATGGCTGCTACGAAAAGGGCGAGTTGGTCTACGACGACTATAAGTATGACATGCTGCGAAAGTTGCTGGACCGCACCGCAGTGCAGGAGATGCGCGGCTGCGCGCTCGTCGGCCAGTCGATGCTCGATACGTTCAAGTATCCGCCCGATGTCGCGCCGAAGTTCTCCGCCCGGCGCGTGACCGATGTGCCCAGCGTCTACACCCGCGACCTCCTCGCCAACCGCATCTACCACGGCCCGGTCATCTACTGCGAAGGCCCCTACATGAACGCGCGCGATGCCTATTACCGCATCATCGCCGGCGATTACCTCGGCATGAAAACGATCCAGGGCCAGAGCGTGCCAAGCATCTACCGCGATTATGCGAGCTCGGTGGAGAAGGGCGTGCTCAAATACTTCGGCAAATAAAGGTAGCCGGCGCAGGCCCTGCGCCGGAACGGTTGCGCGAGCACGCGCGACCGTTTGTGTCATCGCGTGAGATCAGGAACTCTCTTTTTGAATCGGGAACCAAAGGCGTTCCCTATCGCACGCAACTTCGTTGCTTCTCCCCCGATGTGCGCCTAGCGTGCCGTGATGCAATTGCCGGTCGAACTCTTCCTCGCGCTCCGCTACCTCAAGCCGCGCCGCACTTTCGTCTCGGTCATCACCGTGCTCTCGTTTCTCGGCGTTACGCTCGGCGTCGGCGCGCTTATCGTCGTGCTCTCCGTCATGGCCGGCTTCCAGCAGCGGCTCACCGAAAAGATCATCGGCTTCAACGCTCACGTTACCGTCGCGATGGCCGACGGCCACGTCTTCAACGATTACGACAAGCTCATCGATCTCCTGAAAAAGCAGCCCGATGTCGTCGCGGCCAGCCCGATTATCAGCGGCCCCGTTCTCGTCCAGCATGCTGGTTCCATGACGCCCGCCTTCATCAAAAGCGTGCCGGAAGATGCCGACGATCCCTTCTTCTCCCTCAAGAAATACCTCATCATGGGCGACTGGGAATTGCGCGGCGACTCGGTCATTGTCGGCAAGGAATGGAGCAAGCACAACGGCGCGTTCCCCGGCGACAAGATCACCGTTTTCGGTGCCGCGCAGGTGATGGATTTCATGCACCGCAACGACAAGAACGCGGTCACGCACCTGCCGGAGGACCTGATCATCCGCGGCATCTTTGAGACCGGCCAATACGATTACGATCTCGATTACATCGTCGTCTCGACCAAGACCGCGCAGACCATCTGGGGCATCCCCGACGCCGTGCATGGCATCGCGGTGCGCGTGACTGATCCCAACGAAGCCGGCGCGGTGAAGGAGCAGCTCAACAAGACGCTGCCCGACACGCTCCACGCCCGCACCTGGATGGACGACAACCGCGAGCTGTTCAACGCCGTTGCCACGGAGCGCGTCGTCATGGCCGTCATCCTCAGCCTCATTCTCATGGTCGCGGCGTTCGGTCTGTGCAGCACGCTCATCACCGTCACCGTGCAGAAATCGCGCGAGATCGGGCTGATGAAAGCGCTCGGCGCGAATGATCTGCAAGTGTGCTGCGTATTCCTTTTCCACGGCACCGTCGTCGGCGTGGTCGGTGCCATCGGCGGCAGCGCGCTGGGCTTGTTAATTTTGCATAATCTCAACCAGATTCGCGATTTTTTGCTTTGGGCTTTCCACATCCAGGTCTTTGCGGAGTCGGTTTATCGTTTGCCCGAAATTCCCGCCGTGGTGAATCCGGCCAACATCGTCCTCATCGCGCTGGCCGCCGTTGTCATGTGCGTCCTCGCCGCGTTGATCCCCGCCATCGGCGCCGCGAAGCTGGCACCGGCGCGCGCGTTGCGATATGAATAGGAGTGCAATTATGAATCTGTTTTCGTTTTGGAATGACGACCGACCTGCGAACGCGAAATTGGCTTTGGTGGCCCGGACAACTCGTTGTCCGGGTGGACCCGCAGCAGCGGGACCACAGGAGGTCACCGGAAAATTTCCGAGCCTACCTTTGCAACTTTTGATCAGCGGTGACCTCCTGTGCGCGTGGGCAAGCCCTCGAGCACCCGGACAACAAGTTGTCCGGGCCACCCGAATTGTTGCCGCGCTCGCTCTCTTTTTCGGCGCTTCCATCTTGGGCCGCGCCCAAACCAACCCCGGCGATCAGGTCGGCCCGCTGGCATCCACCGATCTCCA